>JANOAY010000680.1:0-7711 GCA_031411375.1 Pedosphaera sp.
GAAATCACCGCGCTGCAAATTCGTCCGCACCTTGTCCCAGCGGCCTTCGGTGAGAAACGTGCGGCTGCTGCGTCCACCAATGGCGTGGTTCTCGATGCGGATTTTGTTCGTGTCGAAAAACGGGCTGATGACCTCGCCCCAACCGCGCTGCCCGCGCGTCCCGTTCTTCACCGTGGAATCGCCGATGATGAAGAGCGTGGTGCGCGGGACGGAATCCGCCGCGTGCAGCGCGAACACAAAAAGCAATCCCAGCAGCGAGGCGTATCGTTTCATCAGGTTCACCAGAGGACGGCGCGACACGGTGTTTGGTGTCAGGGCAGTTCGCGGAGAAATTTTTCGAGCAAGTCCGTGGCGCGACTCAGGGAGCGCAGGGAAATCCATTCGTCCGCCGTGTGGGCTTGCGCGATGTCGCCAGGGCCGAAGAGGACGGCGGGCGTGCCGGCGGCGGCGAAGACGGCGGCGTCGCTGAAGAAGCGCGCGCCGAGCGGGGCGCGCTGCTTCGCGGTGCGCAAGAGCGATTGCACGAGCGGGAGGCGCGCGTCGGTTTCCATCGGGCGGCAGGGCGCGGCGTTTTTGTTGGCGGTGACTTCGACGGTCAGGCCGCGCGCGCGGAGTTGGGCGCGGAGGTCGCGAATGATTTTTGCGTCGTTCTCGCCGGGGATGGTGCGGCGGTCCACGGAGATTTCGCAGAGGTCGGGCACGATGTTCGGCTGCGTCCCGCCGCGAATGGAACCGACATTGATCGTGGCCGGGCCGAGCAGCGAGTGCTTCTTCTTCGCGAGCTGCTTCGCGTAATCTGTTTCCAGCCAGTCCACGACGCGGGCCATGGCGTGAACGGCGTTGCGTCCGAGTTCGGGGCGCGAGCCGTGCGCCGCTTTGCCGCGCGTACGGAGCCGGAGCCAGAGGTCGCCTTTGTGCGCGGTGATGACGCGCAGGAGCGTCGGCTCGCCGACAATGGCGAGGTCGGCGCGAAAGCCGCTGGCGACGAGGGAACGCGAGCCGGTTTGACCGCTCTCCTCGTCCACGAGCGCGGTGAAAATGATTTCCGTCTTCTGCGGTCGCGATTTGGAACTGGCCACGCGCAATAGCGCAGTGAGCATCGCGGCGACGGAGCCTTTGGTGTCGCACGCGCCACGTCCGAACAGGCGGTCGCCTTTTTTGGTGGGGACGAAAAGTGTATCGGCCATGCGCTCGTGGCCCACGGTGTCCATGTGCGGCGCGAGCACCACGCGGCGTTTGGCGTCCGGTGGCGTGAGTCGCGCCACAAGATTCGCGCGACCGGGCGCAACGGGATGAAACGCCACGTCGAGTCCGCTGGTGGCGGCGGTGGCGGCGAGGAAATCAGCGACGCGCTGCTCGCCCGCGCGCGGATCATTCGCGGGCAGGAAGGCGGGGTTCACGCTGGGCAGCGCGATGAGTTCACGCAGGAGTTTTTCCGCCGGAGTCATCTTGGTCACGACGCGCGCAGTGTGCGAGCGAGGCGCTGGGGTGTGAAGGGATTTCATCCACACGACGGAAACTCCCGCTTGCCTCGCCTGCGTTCTTCTGAAAATTTCCCGCCCTTATGGCGCACGTAAAATTACACATCCCCGGCCCGGTCGAAGTGAGCGACAAAACCTTTCAGGCGTTCCGCTCGCCGATGATCGGTCATCGCGGCCAGGGCTTCAAAGATCTCTACGCGAAGATGCAGCCGCAGTTGCAGCAACTGCTCTACACGAAGCAGCTCGTGTATCTGAGCACGTCCTCCGCGTGGGGTGTGATGGAGGGTGCGATCCGCAATCTCGTGACGAAGAAGGTTTTGAACTGCATGTGCGGCGCGTTCTCCGACAAGGGGCTCGACGTGTCGAAGCGCTGCGGCAAGGAAGCGGAAGGTTTGCAAGTCGAATGGGGCTCGCCCATCCGCGCCGAGGCGATTGACAAGAAGCTGGCCACCGGCCAGTTCGACGCGCTGACGCTGATTCATAACGAGACTTCGACCGGCGTGATGAGTCCGCTCACGGAAATCGCCGCGCTGAAAGCGAAGTATCCCGACGTGATGTTCATCGTGGACGCGGTCAGCTCGCTGACGGCGACGAAGATCGAACTCGACGCGTTGCAACTCGACGTGCTGCTCGCCGGCACGCAGAAAGCCTTCGCGCTGCCGCCCGGCCTCAGCGTCTTCGCCTGCTCGCCCGCCGCGCTGGCGAAGGCGGCGAAGGTGAAAGACCGCGGCTACTACTTCGACTTCGTGGAATTCCAGAAGAACGCCGAGCAGGACATGACGCCCAGCACGCCGAGCATCGGCCACGTCTTCGCGCTGTCGTCCAAGCTGGATGACTTCTTCGCCGAAGGACTGGACGCACGTTTCGCGCGGCACTTGAAGCTGGCCGAAGCGACGCGCGCGTGGGCGGCGAAACATGGCTTCAATCTTTACCCCGAGCCGGGCTTTGAATCCGTGACGCTGACCTGCGTGAGCAACGGCGCGCGCCCCGGCGGGCGTGTGATTGATGTGGCGAAATTCCAGAAGCTCGTGAAGGAGCAGGGCTTCCTGATCGACGGCGGCTACGGAAAAATCAAAGGCACCACGTTCCGCCTCTCGAACATGGGCGACGAAACGGAAGCGACGATGCAGCAGCTTTACAGCGCGATGGATCAGGCGCTGGCGAAGCTGTAGTTCACGCCGCCGCTTAATCCTCTTCCCGAACGGGCCGATGGCATGGAGACATGTTCTCGGCCTGTTTCATTTCATGAGCGCCCCAGTGAGGCCATCGGTGCGGCGCGCGGCCCCGTGGTGGATTGTCACCGTGGGCGGGATCGTGCTTTCGTTCGCGGCGTTTTTTCTGGCGCGGCAGCAGGAGGAGCTGCGCGCGGAGTCGGAATTCATCCGGCGCGCGGACACGCATTACGTCGCGCTGCGGGCCAGCCTCGCACGGCATTTGGAAATCCTGCGCAGCGTGCAACGTTTGATGCAGCTTTCGCCCGAGGTGAGCCGCCGGGAGTTTCGCGGCTGGGCGCGGGAGATCGTGCAGGAGCAGCCGGAGATTCAAGTGCTGGAATGGTGTCCGCGCATTCCGCAGCGCCGTCGCGCTGAGTTCGAGGGCCAGGTGAGCCGCGAACTGGGCCGGCCCTATTTCATTGTCGAACGCGACGCCGCCGGAAACCTGGAGCGCGATGCGGGGCCGCGCGACGAGTATTTCCCGGTCCTCTACGTCGAGCCGTTGCGCGGCAACGAGATGGTCGTGGGTTTCGACATCGCCACGGGCCGCGCGGCGGAGCAGCTCGCGCTGGCGCGGGACACGGGCGAGCCGGCGCTCTCCGGCCCGCTCAAGCCCATCCAAGACATCGGCAACCAGCACGCCATCATCCTCACGCTGCCGGTCTATCGCCCCGGCAAAATTCCCGAGACCGAGGCGGTGCGGCGCGAGGCGTTCGTGGGCGCGGTGCGCGGCGTGTTCCGCGTGCGCGAACTGCTGCGCGCGGCCTGGCGCGAGGTGCCGGTCGCGGGCGTGGACACGCTGGTCATTGACGCGCCGACGATGAATCCGACGAACCGGTTCGTGCTCTTCGACGGCGTGATTCTGCGCGAAGAAGACGACCTGCCGCCGACGGAAAGCGCCTACCGCGCCGGACGCTTTCACGAGGCGCAGCTGCGCGTGAGCGGACGCAAGTGGACGTTTCTCTTCCGCCCGGTGCCGGCCTGGTGGGAGTCGCAGTTGAGCTGGCTGCCGCACTTCATTCTCGCGGGCGGACTCAGCGCCACGCTGCTCATTGGCGGCTACGTGCGGATTTCGCTGCGGCGCACCGAGTTCATCGAGCACACCGTGGAGCAGCGCACGGCGGAATTGCAGCAAGCCAACACGTCGCTCGGGCGCGAGGTGGCGGAGCGGCGGCGCACCGAGCAGCAGTTGCGCGACACGCAAAACATTCTCGTTCACGCGCAACGGCTCGGCAGCGTGGGCAGTTGGGAAATGGAGGCCGGCACGCGCCAGCTTTCCTGGTCCGAGGAAACCTTCCGCATCTTTGGCCGCGACCCGAAAACTTTTCTCCCGACCAACGAGGCGTTTTTCCAAAGCGTGCATCCCGACGACCGCGCCCGTGTCCGGGCCGCGTCCGGGGCCGCGCTGGCCGGCGGCACGCGCTACGACATCGAGCACCGCGTCCTGCACCCGGACGGCGCGGTCGCGCATGTCCACGAGCGCGCCGAGATCGTGCGCGACGAGGCGGGCCGGGCCGTGCGCATGGTTGGCAGCGTGCAGGACGTGACCGAGCGCCATCGCCAGGAGGAGGAGCGGCAGGCCATCGAGAAAAAATTCCGGGAGGCGCAAAAGCTGGAGAGCCTCGGCGTGCTGGCCGGCGGCATCGCGCACGACTTTAACAATCTGCTCACCGGCATTCTCGGCAACGCCTGCCTCGCGCGCATGGAACTGCCGCCGGATTCGCCCGTGCAAAGTTACGCCGAGCAGATCGAGCTTTCATCGCAGCGCGCCGCCGATTTGTGCAAGCAGATGCTGGCCTACTCCGGCAAGGGCCGTTTCACCGTGAAGCCCGTTCACCTCAGCGAAATGGTGCGGGAGACGGTTCACCTGCTCCAACTTTCCGTCAGCAAGAAGGCGGTGCTGCAACTCGCGCTCGCGGATGATTTGCCGCGCGTCCTGGCGGACGCCACGCAGCTCCGGCAGATCATCATGAACCTGGTGATCAACGCCTCCGACGCGCTGGGCGACAAGGGCGGCACCATCACCATCCACACCGCCGTGCTGCGCGCGGACCGGAATTATCTCAACAGCCTCGTGGGCGCGGACGAACTGGCGGAGGGCGACTACGTGTCGCTCGAAGTCACCGACACCGGCTGCGGCATGAGCGCGGAGACGCAGGCGAAAATGTTTGAGCCTTTCTTCACCACGAAATTTACCGGACGCGGCCTCGGCCTCTCCGCCGTGCTGGGCATTGTGCGCGGCCATCAAGGCGCGCTGAAAGTACGGAGCGAGCCGGGGCGCGGCACCACTTTCAAACTGCTGCTGCCCGCCGCCGCCCTCACCGAGACCGACACCAAGGTGGAAAAGCTCGTCGCCCCGAAATGGCGCGGCACCGGCACCGTGCTGGTCATTGACGACGAGGAAAGCGTGCGCCGCGTGGCGGGGAAAATCTTGATGTCCATGGGCTTCCAAGTCGTGACGGCAAATGACGGCATCGAAGGTCTCAGCGCCTACCGCACCTGCTCGGAGACGATTTGCGCCGTGCTGCTCGACCTGACCATGCCGCGCATGGACGGAGAGGAAACGTTCCGCGAGCTGCGGAAACTGCGATCCGATGCGTGCGTGGTTTTGATGAGCGGCTACAGCGAGCAGGAGGCCGGGGCGCGTTTCGTGGGCCAGGGGCTGGCGGGATTTTTGCAGAAGCCTTTCACGCCGGAGGAACTGCGTGAGCGGCTGCTGGCCTTCGGGGCGAACTTGGAAACGAGCGCGGAGAAGTGAGGCGCGGGCGGCGGCGGGAAAAGCCAAATTTCAAAAGCCAAACCTCAAACAAATTCCAAGCGCCGTTCGGTCGAGCGAGGCGGCCCTCATTCCCCAGAAAAAGATTCCTCTGACTCCATTCCGCCGATTTGGAACGAAGTCAGAGGAATGTTTTTCTGGGGAATAAAACAGCCTGCTTTCCCAGTCTGTTTTCGATGCGTCTGCCCTGGGCGGGCCGCCAGCCGGGCCCGTGGATTTTGGAACGTGGAATTTATTTGGGATTTGGTTTTGGGGATTTGGAATTTGCCCCGGGCTTCTCCGCCAGCCGCCGTTCCAACGCCCCGATCTCCCGATCAATCTTCGCCGTCTTCAGCGTCTTGATCGCCTGCAACAGTTTCAACGCCTCCGCGTCGCGCCCGTGATCAATGAAGATCAGCGCGAGGCGGAAGCGCGCCATGTCCACGGACGCCGGGCGCGTGCTGCGGGCCAGGATGGTTTCGTAGGCGCGGATCATGTGGTTCGTTTCGCTCGCGTCGCGGTAGGCCAGTTCACACACGGTCAGCACCGCGTCCTGCGTCACCGCCGCGCGATTGGTTCCCGCCACCAGCGCCAGGCGCGGCCACAAGTAGGCGTCGCAGATGCGCGCGCTGAGCCAGTAGTCGAGCGCGTTGGTGCGCGCGTAAATGCTGGCTTCGCCCGCCAGCGCGAGCGCGATGAATTCCCGCGCGCCGTTCGTGCTGGCGAGCACGGCGTCGGCCGCTTTGAGCTGTTCGCCGATGAAGCGGTACATCGCGTCATAGTTCGCGGCGAGCGCCTGGTTGGTGCGGAAGTATTCGGACAGCGTGGTCTCCGGCAGGTCGAGCGGGCCGCGGCTGGTGCGCGCCGTCATGCGGATGCGGCCCGGGCGATTCGTGGTGGTGATGAGAACCGGCGCCGGAATCCCGGTGGAGAAAAGCGTCGCGTCCGCAGCGTCAGGCGGCGGTTGAATTTTTTTCGCCCGCGACTGTTTGCCGAGATGCTTCCAAATCACCCGCTTGGTCTGCGCCACCGAGAGCGGACGGCCGCTGAACTTCATCCACAGGTGCCAGCCGCCCCACCCGAGCACCGCCAGCCCGAGCAGCGCCGCGAGCGCAAGAACCGCCGTCCGTTTCGTGAGCGGCTCGTGCAAGTGACGTTTCATGGCGCGGGCCTGATTCAGCGCGGAAGCGGGCGGCGTGGGAAGTGCGGAATGGTAAAAGTTTTCCGCGCGCTCGAACAAACCCGCGGCGGTAGAGCGGCGCTGTCCTCAGCGCGCCAGAGCGAGGGCCGAGCAAGTTCCGCAACGTCTCTCCGCTGCCAGCATGGCGCGGTGAGAACACCGCGCCCTACCCGGCGTTGGGCTGACGATTCGCGACCGCTCGTTCAGCGTGGCCGGGCCACCGGCATCGGTTTATTCAACGCCCACTGGATCGCGTTGACCAGCAGCCGCCGGAACGCCTCGTCCTCGAAATCCTTCTCGTGGCCGAGCGAGGTGTAAAAAACTCGCGCGCCCGGGCGGTCGTGCGTCCACGCGACCGGCTCGGTGTGGTCGGGAATGGCCCCGGTGAGCAGCACCGTGGTGTCTGTCTGGAGCGGGTTGTTGCGGTAAAGCGAACCGGCGGAGGCAAACGCCTGCGGCACGCCGCGCAGGATGGGATGGCGCCTCGCCGCCGGATGCGCGGTCACGCGCGGCAGCAACTCCTTGCCGTAGTGATTCTGGTAATTCCCACCCAGCACTTCCTTGTCGAACCCGAGCCAGTTTTGAAACGCATGGCTCGCCGTGCGCAGACCAATCACGGGTTTGCCCGATGCGAAGTAGCTTTGGAATTTCTTCAACTGCTCGTCCGGCAGCGTCATGCGTCGCGCGTAGAGGATGAGCAGGTCCGCGCGCTCCAGGGTTTCGAGTCCCGCGATGGTGTCGGGCTTCGACTCGCGGCGGAGGTAAATGGTTTTGCAGCCGTGGTTCGTCTCCAGAAATTTCGCGAACACCGGCAGCGTCTCCGCCGATTTGTATTCGTCCTCGCCACTGATCAGCACGATGAGCGGCGGACGGGCGGCGTGAAGTGTGACCGCGAGAAAAACGGCCGCGAGCAGCGCGAGGCAACGAGGGAATTTCATGCGCAAAGGAGACGGTGGTTTTTTGAAACACGCAAGCGGGAAGAAGCTGGTTTGGAGTGCGGGGACTTGTCACCGCCTTTTTGTCCGGCGACTCGTCGCCGGACGCCGCGCGACAAGTCGCGGCGGCGGGAAGGCGGTAACAA
>JANOAY010000681.1:0-2137 GCA_031411375.1 Pedosphaera sp.
CGCTGAAAATTTTGCAGCCGACGATGGAACAGCGCGAGTTCCGGCGGCGTAATTGTGACGGGCTGCGTCGGCAGTCCGCTCACGGGCCGTGGCGCGGACGGACTGGTGGCTGGCGCGACCTGCTCAAAGCGCGTCGCGAGCGCGTCAAACTTCGCCGCCGCCTTGGTGAATTGTTCCACGATGCTCGGCAGCACGTCGCCGCCGTTCGCGGGATTGAGCGCATTCAAGGCGCGCGCGCCGGAGATGAAAAAGCCCGTCTGCGCCAGCTCGCGCGCGGTGTGCATCAGATCGTTTTGCAACGCCTTGGTCTGTTCCGCCGTAAGCGTGACCGTGCCGGGCGTTCCGCCCGTCACATGATTCGTCCGCTTCCAGAGCGCGGGGTACCATGACGCTTCCGTGGCGGGCCGCACGCCGACCGCGCGTTCGCACTGCTCGACGAATTCCCGCACCTTGCCCGCGATGCGCGGCGGCTGCTCAACGAGCGTGTTCGACATGCGCGTGAGCACGTTGGGGTTGTAGCGGATGAGTTCCGTGGCCGCGACGACGAGCGCGAGGCAGCCGTTCACGTCATGGCGCAAACTGGAAAAATGTCGGGCGAGTTCCTCGACTTGGGGCACGTCGAAGGTCACGGCTTGTGTGGGCAAATCCATTGGCGTCGGACGATGCTGAGGGGCTGTGTCGAAAGCAAGCGCGCGGTGAAATCAGTCCATGAAAAAAACGGGCCCGGAATCATCCGCACCCGTTCGCTGGAAGAATTTGTTCGTCTATTTTTTCTCCTCCGCCGGCTTCTCCGGTTCCACCACCACGTAGCGCGTCAGGCCGGGGCCGCCGCCGCGCGGTGCGCTCCAGAGGCGGAGCAGAATCGGCTGGTCGGCCTTGATTTTGTCGCTCGCGTCAATCGCCTCCTGCGCGTTCGCTACTTTCTTCCGCTCAATTTCCAGAATCACATCGCCCGCGCGCACCTCGGCCTCGGCGGCTTTCGAGTTGGGATCAACCTCTGTGATGAGCGCTCCCTGGATGTTCTGCGGAATGCCCGCCTGGCGGCGCGTGGCGCGGTCGAGATCGCTGACTTCCACGCCGTCCAGAGCATCGGACTTTTTCTCCGGCGCGGCGCGATTGGGTCCGCGTCTTCCACCCGCGAGTTCCTCGGGTTTCAATTCCGCCAGCGTCGCCGTCAGTCTCTGCTCCTTGCCGTCGCGCACGACTTTCAAGGTCACCTTGCTCAACGGCGCGGTCTGCGAAACCCACAGCCGGAATTGTCGGCTGTCGGGAACCTTCTTGCCGTTCAACTCCGTGATCACGTCGCCGGGCTTCACGCCGGCCTTGTCCGCCGGGCTGCTGGGCAACACGTCGTTCACCAGCGCGCCGCTGCGGTCCTTCAGGCCAAACGCCTTCGCCATCGTGGAGGTCAATTCATCGCCCAACTGAATGCCGAGATAACCGCGCGTCACCCGTCCGTCCTGAATCAGCGAGTCCATCACACGCCGCGCCATGTTGATCGGCACGGAGAAACCGAGGCCGATGCTGCCGCCGCTCGGGCTGAGGATCGCGGTGTTGATGCCCACCAGCCGCCCTTCAGAATCGACCAGCGCGCCGCCGGAGTTGCCCATGTTGATCGCCGCGTCGGTCTGGATGAAATCCTCGTAGCTCACGATGCCGCCCATGCTGCGGCCCGTCGCGCTCACGATGCCCATCGTCACCGTCTGGCCGACGCCGAAAGGATTGCCGACCGCGAGCACCACGTCGCCGACCTGCAAGTTGTCACTGTCGGTGATGGTCACGGGCGGCAGATTTTTCGCGTCAATCTTCAGCACGGAAATGTCCGTGGCCGGATCGGTGCCGATGACCTTGGCGATGAATTCCTCGTCGCGTCCCGGCACGGTGATTTTTAATTCATCCGCGCCTTCAACGACGTGGTTGTTACTGAGGATGTAACCGTCAGCGCTGATGATGACCCCGGAGCCGAGTCCTTCCTCCTTCTGCGGACGCGGCGCGCGACGATTGTTCCGGCCTCTCGGCGCGGGTGCTTCTCCATCCTCGTCCGGCACGCCGAAGAAGCGGCGCAACGCCGGATCTTCCAAGGGCGACGCAGCCGACGTGCGGCGCACCGTCTTGCTCGAATGAATGGTCACGACAC
>JANOAY010000682.1:0-11139 GCA_031411375.1 Pedosphaera sp.
GTTTAATCACATCCGCGATTTGTTCTCGAAACTGCCGGCCGCGCGCATTCGCGGCTACACCACGAGCCGGTTCAGCTTCAACGTGAAGGGCGGACGCTGCGAGAAGTGCCAGGGCGATGGGTTGATCAAAATTGAGATGCACTTTCTCCCGCCGGTCTATGTGACGTGCGAGGCGTGCGCCGGCAAACGCTACAACCGCGAGACGCTGGAGATTAACTACAAGGGCATGAACATCTCCGACGTGCTGAACATGACGGTGGACGAGGCGGTGAACTTCTTTCGCGCGATCCCAAAGATTTACGAGCAATGCCTGACGCTCGCCGAAGTCGGCCTCGGTTATCTTGGTCTCGGCCAGAGCGCGACGACGCTCTCCGGTGGCGAGGCCCAACGCCTGAAACTCGCCGCCGAACTCAGCCGCAAACAAACCGGCCACACGCTCTACATCCTCGACGAGCCAACGACCGGCCTGCACTTCGCCGACGTGGACAAGCTGCTCGAAGTGATTTTCAAACTGCGCGCCCCCGGCAACACGCTCATCGTCATCGAACACAACCTCGACGTGATCAAAGTCGCTGACTGGGTGATTGACCTCGGCCCCGAAGGCGGCGAAGGCGGCGGACGCATCGTGGCGCAAGGGACGCCGGAGCAAGTCGCGGCCTGCGCGGATAGCCACACGGGGCAGTTCTTGAAGCGGCTGTTGAAGTAGCCGACTTACTCTTTGGCGGGTTTGGTTTCCGGAGCGGGAATCGCCAATTCCAACGGCAGAATCACCACTTCAATCCGCCGGTTCTTCGCCCGCCCTTCCGCCGTGGTGTTCGGCGCAATGGGGTGGAACTGGCCGTAGCCGAGCGCGCCAAGCCGGCGTGGATCGACGCTGGCGCGTTCTTGCAGGAAACGCACCGCCGCCGTGGCGCGCGCGGTCGAAAGCTCCCAGTTGCTGGCGAATCTCCGGTGAATCGGTACGTCATCGGTGTGGCCGATGATGTGGACCTGGCGGTTGGTGTGCAGCGCGAGCACACCGGCGATTTTTTCGAGGATGCGCTGGCCTTCCAGTTTCAATTCCGCCTCGCCGGAGTCGAACAGGATGCGGTCGAGGATGTTGACGGTCAGCTTGCCGCGCAGTTCGGAGATGGTGACTTCCTTCGATTCGAGCGCCTTGCGCATCTCGTCTTCGAGACTGACCTGCGTCTGAGTGACGGTCTTGTTTTCCTCGGCGAGTTTCGCCATCGCGCTTTCAGCGTCATCGAGCTTGTTGCTCAACGAGCTGAGTTCAACGGCCTGCTTTTCCAGCGCCGCCCGCGCTTCGGTGAGGTCGCGTTCCAATCGGGCGTTTTTCAGGCTCTGATGGCGCACCGAAAGAAAAACAATTCCGATCAGCACCATCAGCGAGAGCGCGCTGGCAATAATCCAAGTCTGTTTCGGCACGGCGGCAGAATAGCGAAGCTGTCGCGCGCGGCAAGGTGCGAGCATCGTTTCCTCAAGTGAGCGGGGAGCAAGCCGGCACCGTCATCCATGTTGAGTTCCGTTCGCGTGCGGTTCGCGGGCATAGAGAGCCTGGCGTCGCGCATCCAATTGCAGCACGACGAGGCGACCGAGTGATTTGAGGGCCAGCCGTTGTTCCTGGGACAGCACGCGCGGCACGTAGTCTATGACGCACAGGCTGCCGAGGGTCAATTCTTCTGCCGTGCGGAGCGGCGCGCCGGCGTAGAAGCGGATGTGGGGCGCGCCGGTTACCAGCGGGTTGTCGCGGAAGCGGGCGTCCCGATGGGTGTCGGTGATGACCATCAGCTCGCGACCGAGAATGGTGCGGGCGCAGAAGGCCACGTCGCGCGGCGTCTCGGAGGTGCTGAGGCCGATGCGCGCCTTAAACCACTGACGGTCGGCGTCCACGAAGGTGATGAGGGCCACGGGCGTGCCGCAGATGGCCCCGGCCAGGAAGGCCAGTTCGTCGAAGGCCTGCTCAGGCGGGGTGTCGAGCACCTGGTAGCGTTGCAGTGCGGCGAGGCGTTCGTCCTCCAGCAACGGAACTTCATAAGTATTTTTCGCGCTCATAGTGCATGGCCTTTCAACTGGGAGCGGACGCAGGGTGGGTGATCGAGGCTGCCGCCGTGGGATTAAACGCCGACAGTTCCGCGCGGACCGCCGGCGGAAGATTGACGTCAATGAAGGCGGCGATTTCCTCGAGCCGGGCCGGCTTGGCCAGGCAGGGATGGTTGCAAATGATGCCGTCGTGTTCCTGAACCCGTTCGCGCCAGACAGAGGCGGTGAAGAAGATGATGGGCACGTCCTTCAACTCGGGATCCTGCTCGAAGGCGTTCACGACGTTGCCGCCGGGCATGCGGGGCATGATGAGATCCAGGAGCAGCAGATCCGGCTTGAAGGTGCGGGCCGTTTCCAGCGCGTCCTCGGGCCAGTTCTGGACGTTCACTTCATAACGGCCGGTGGCCTCGAGATTCAGCTTCAGCAATCTGGCCGCGCCGATCTCGTCATCGACATACAGTATCCGTGCTTTTTTCATACTCATGTTCCTTTCCTGCGTGGAGCGTGACGGTGACCCGCGCGCCGCCCTCGGGGGCGTTGGCCAGATCAATGTGACCGCCATGCAGTTCGACTATGGACTTGGTGACTGACAGGCCCAGGCCGGTGCCCAGACCTTTTTGTTTGGTGGTGAAAAACGGGGTGAACAGCCGGGGCAGATGATCGGGCGGGATGCCCGAACCGGTGTCCTGGATTTGCACGATGACGCGGCCATTGGAATCACCTTCCTCTGATGATTCGGTGGCCGGTTCGTAAAAAGTGCTGACGTAAAGCGCGCCGCCATTCGGCATGGCGTGAATGGCGTTGGTGAGGAGGTTGATGAAGACCTGCTCGATCTTGCCGAGATCCAGCCGGACCTTGGGCAGGCTGGGATCGAGCCGGCGAATGGGCGTGATGCGCGTGGCGTTCAAGGAGTAGGTCAGGAGCGAGAGTGCCTTCTCCAACACGGCGTTGATGTCCTCGAAGGCCATGTCGAGGTTCGGATTGCCGGACATTTGCAGCAGTCCGCGGACGATGGCGTCCGCGCGGCCGATGGCGTCGCGCATGTCAGCGCAGGTGAGCTTCACATCCTCGTCGGCGTTGGAAAATCTGGACGTGAGATAAGTCAGGCCCATGAGCATGGTCTGGAGCGGGTTCTTCACCTCGTGGGCCACGCCGGCGGCGAGCTTGCCGATGGATTCCAGCTTCTCGGCTTGAATCAACTGGAGTTGCGTGGACTGGAGCTGGGCATGAGTGAGTTTGAGATCGGCGAGGGCCACGGTCAGATCGCGCTGCCGTTCTCCGAGGGCGCTGTTGGCCTGCCGCAGTTGTTCCTCAGTCCGCTTGCGTTCGGTCAGATCGACATGGGAACCGGCCAGCCGCACGGGCCGTCCGCTGGCGTCCCGCCAAGCGACGCCGCGGGCCAGAATCCACCGGTAAGTGCCGTCCCGATGACGGAGCCGGTGCTCCAGTTCAAAGACCGGCCGTGTGGCTTCCAGAAAAGCCCGGACGGTGAGCGTGGCCCGTTCCGCGTCATCGGGATGCAGCAAGTCCTGCCAGCCGGACAGGGTGTTCTTCACCTCGTTCTCCGCGTAGCCGAGCATGCTCTTCCAATGCGGGGAGAAGTAAACTTCGTTGGTCTCGAGGTTCCAGTCCCAGATGCCGTCCTCGATGCCGGTGATGATCAGGTCGTAGCGTTGCTGGCTGATTTTCAACGCCTCTTCCATCCGCTTCCGTTCGGTGATGTCCGTGGAGATGCCGCAGACGGCGTAGGGTTTTCCTGAATCATCGCGGAGCGGGAACTTCACCGAGATGTAAGTGCGCGGATCATTTTTGAGCGGCACGACCTCCTCCATTTCCAGCGGAGCCTCGGCGGTCAGGGCCTTGAGGTCATTGGCGCGCAACACGTCGGCGATGCCGGCGGGAAAAACGTCGTGATCAGTGTGGCCGAGAATCCTCGGGTCCGACACGTTGAAGAGCGATTTGTAGCGCTGGTTGATGAAGAGGTAATGCCCCTGCGGATCCTTCACGTAAACCACGGCCGTGGTGTTGTTGAGGATGGCGTGAAGCTGTTTCTGGTTTTGCCGCAAGGCGCTCTCGGCCTGGCGCCGGACATTGATTTCGCCCTCGATGTCCCGATAGGCGCTGGCCAGTTCCTGCGTTCGGCGGGCTACGCGGCCCTCGAGGGAATCGGAATAGCGGCGATGCTGGAGAAACGACAGCGCGAGAAAAGACATCAACAAGACGCCCCCGCCCAGCGTGCTCCAGCTCTGCCAGCGCGGGAACGCCGCGCGATAAATGGCCGAGGGCGTGCTGACGATCAGCCACGAACGGCCGGCCACGTCCAGTGGCGCGCGATGCTCCAAGCTTCGCGGCGTCGCGGGCACCTCGTTGGGCGGAACTTCGGGCGTGCGTGCGGCGGAGCGAAAATAGAGGAGGCTCGGACTGCCCGGCTGGGTCGCATCGAAGAGGGCGAGGTCCACTCCGTCGCGGCGCTCGGATTTGAGCGCGTGCTCGACCAGGGCGCGGATGCGAAACACGCCCACGCAAAATCCCGCCACCGTGGCCGGGCGCGGTTCCTTGGAGGCGGCGGTGGAGTTGAGCCGGTGAACCGGCGCAAAGAAAAGGATCCCGTCCTCTCCCTGCACCAGCCTCACCCGCCCGCTGGCCCGCACCACGCCCGCCGTGCGCGCGGATGTCAGGGCGAGCCGTCGCACCGGTTCGGACAGCAGATCGAAACCATGCGCGCGCCGGTTCGACTCGAACGGAACCAAGTACGTGACCGGGCAATACTCTGCGCGTTCCGCCGCCCGGGCCATCTCCCCGTGGGCATTCTGCTCCGTGATCTGAAAGCCGGGCGTGCGCCGGTCGCGGGCGGTCTTTTCGAAGCGGACGCGATCTTTCGCCGAAACCAGCGGCGCCCATTGCAGGGACTGCACCCACGGATGCCGTCCGAGTGGAGACGCCAGAAATTGATCGAATTCCTCGCGCTCCACTTCCTTGCTGGCGGCAAAGAACGCGGCCAGCGATTGCATCATCTCCAGGTTCCGTTGCAGTTCCTGCTGGAGCAGTCCGATGCGATCCGCGCTATCCAGGAGGAACTGCGTTTTGTAAGCCGCATTCTCCTGGGTTCGCGCCAGCACAAAGGCCAGCGCCGTCACCAGTCCCGTGAAAATCAGCGCGGTGGCCATGAGGAACGAGTAGCGTTTTCTCCGGTGGGTCGCCTGTTCCTCCAGCATCGGCAGCAATCGTCCGTGCGGATTCAGCAGTTCAGCTTTGGTTATCGTGGTCATAAGCCGGATGGAAAAGTGAGTGGGAAAAGCGGGGCAGGAAGTGCGGAAGAATTAAAAAACGGAGGCGGGCCCGGCAGCAGGCCTGGCTGGTCGGCGGCGATTGGCGCGCGGCGGTTATGCATAACCCTCCAGTCCTTCCAGGCCGTTCTGCGAGGCTGTGGGGGCCTGCAAGAGCGGCTCTTGAAAAAAGAAAGTTCCCGCGCGGATCTCGAAAGAGGTTCGTTTGGTTTTATTCATGGCCGTATGAGTGAGCGAACAACCGCTGATGTGAAACCAGATGAAACCCTGCTCCCTTCCCACCGGATTGCAACTCGATTTTCGACAGTATTTTTAACCGCGGCGGCCGGCGGCCACTCGCAGCAAAGCCGGCGTGGCATTGACGCTGAAGAGCGGCGGGAGTCCAATCGTCCGAACTCACTCGCATGAAATCATTGCTCACGCTCGTCGCCCTTGGCTGTGCTGTTGTCTCGTTGGTTGCCGCCGAACCGCCGCCCGTGCCGGGGGCGAACGCAAAGCCGATGTTCGACGGCCGTTCGCTCGCAGGCTGGGAGGGCAACGCGAAGCTCTGGCGTGTCGAGGACGGCTGCCTGACCGGCGGTTCGCTCGCGGAGACGGTGCGCGCGAATGACTTTCTCGCCACCACGCGCGACTACACGAACTTTGTCGTGCGGTTCAAAATCAAGCTCATGGGCACGAATGGCTTCATCAATTCCGGCTTCCAGATTCGTTCCCAGCGCGTGCCGAACAATTCCGAGATGGCGGGCTACCAGTGCGATTTCGGCGAGCCGACCTGGTACGGCGCGATCTATGACGAGTCGCGGCGCAACAAGGTGATGTCCGCCTCGGACATGAAGGCGCTGCGCCCAGTCATCAGGCTGAACGACTGGAACGACTACGTGATTCGCGCCGACGGCCCGCGCGTGACGACATGGATTAATGGCGTGATGGGCACGGATTACACGGAGGCGGATGCGGCCATCGTGGACTGGGGCAAGATGGGCATCCAAGTTCACGGCGGCGGCAAGGCGCTCGTGCAGGTGAAGGACATTTCCATCGAAGAGCTTCCGCCCACGCCGCCGGGCAAAGTTTTCCGCGGCGCACCGGAACCAAAGAAGGGCGCGAAGGCGGAACCCGTTTCGCCGGAAGAAGAACGCGCGCGTTTCACCGTCGCTCCGGGTTTCGTGGTTGAACTGGTCGCGAGCGAAGACCTCGAAGCGGGCTTCGGGAAATTCATCACCGTGGATTGGGACCAGCACGGCAACCTCTGGACGATGACGGCGCTGGAATATCCCGTGGACGCGAATGAAAGCCCCGCCGTCGCCAAGGAACTCTACGCGAGCAAGGCCAAGGACAAGGTGCTGGTCTATGACCGCGACCCAAAATCGCCGACCGGTTACGCCAGCAAGCCGCGCGTCTTCGCCGATGGTCTCGCGATCCCGCTCGGCATTCTGCCTTACAAGAACGGGGTCTATGTCCAGCACGGCACCGAGATTGTTTTCCTGAGCGACACGGATGGTGACGGCAAGTCCGATAAGCGCGACGTGATTCTCAGCGGCTTCGGCGTGCAGGATTCGCATCTGTTTCCGCATCAATTCACCCGCGCGCCGGGCGGCTGGTTGTGGATGGCGCAGGGCGCGTTCAACTACGGCAAGGTGCGCGACAATTTCGGGACGGAGATTCAATTCGATCAGACGCGCATGTCGAAGTTTCGTCCTGATGGCAAAGCCTTCGAGATCACCTCGCAAGGCCCGTGCAACATCTGGGGCCTGCACATGACGATGGAGGGCGAGACGTGGATTCAGGAGGCGAATGACTTCGGCTATCCCGCCATGCCGTTCCACGAATACGCGAATTACCCCGGCTGCTCGGGCGCGCAATGGAAGAGCTACGCGCCCGAGTTCCCCGGCACCGCGCCGCATTTCCAGATGGGCGGCACGGGATTGAGCGGGCTGGCGATGAGCGACAAGACTGGTTGGCCCGAGGCATACGCCGACGTCATCTACATCGCCAATCCCATCACGCGAAAAATCCAAGCCATCAAAGCGCGGCGCGACGGGCCGCGTTACGCGCTGACCAAGCTGCCGGACTTCGTGCAGTCGAGCGACGAGATGTTCCGCCCCGTTGCGCTGCGGCTTGGGCCGGACGGCTGCCTCTACGTCGTGGACTGGTACAACAAAATCATTTCGCACAACGAGGTCGCGCGGAACCATCCCGACCGCGACAAGAAGCGCGGCCGCGTCTGGCGCGTGCGCCCGACGGACTTCCAGCCGCTCGACGTTCCCGATTTCACCAAGCTCTCCGGCGACGAACTCCTCGCCAAACTCGGCGGCGAGAACACCACGCAAAGCCATCTCGCGTGGCAGGCCATCGGCGACCGTGGGATGAAGGAGCTGGCGCCGAAGATGGAGAACGTCATCAGTGACAAAGCGCAGACGGCGGCGAAGCGCATCGCGGCGTTGTGGGCGCTGGAGTCGCTGGATGGCAATGAGCGATTCGGCAAAGGCTCAGAATACTTTCCGCTCCTCAAGCCGCTGTTGAGCGATGCGAATCGAAATATCCGCCGCGAAGCGGTGCGCGTGCTGGGCGCACGTCCCTTCACCGTCGCCGGGCAAAGCAAGCAGTGGGCAGAACTGTTTGCGGCTTTGGCCCCGCTCGCGAATGACCCGGATTCAGAAGTGCGGGCGGAGCTGATCAAATCTGCGGCATCGTTGAAGACCATGATGGGCTTTTCCTCTGAACCCACCACCGGGCGGATGTCGCAAACCCACGCGCTGACCTTGCTTATCAGCATGGCGAAGCCGCCGCTGGCCGAGCCGACGATGAAGAGCACGCAGAGCGGGAAACTCATCAAGACAGGTGAAGCCTACGAGCGCGAGTTCGAGCGCTACTTGGTGCGGATGCTGATGGAGCGTTCCGCGCTGGTTTCGGCCGTGTCTCTTGACACACCTGAAATCAGAGCGCTGCCGCTGGAATCCCGCCTGGTGGCGGCGCTCGCTCTGGAGCCTAAAGCCAGCGCCGCGCGCGTGGCCGAGTTGCTGCCCTCGCTCACGCGCGCGCCGGGGCAGGAAGAGCTGCTCCGTCTCGCGCAGTTCCCGGACGAGCCGGGCGTGGGCGAGGCGTTGAAGAAAATTCTGCAACAGCCCGCGACCAGCACGGCGGCGATTGAGTCGCTGCTGAAAGTTCGCACTAAGCTCGACGCGGCGAAGGTCACGCCCTTGCTGAATGACGCGGCGAAGCAGTTGCTCACGCAGAACAGCGCGGCGTCACTCGAACTCGGCACCAAGCTCGCGAGTTCTTTTCAACTCGCGGCGGTGGAACCGGAACTCGTGCGCGTGCTGGAACAAGGTTGGGGCGGCTATCCGAAACTCGAAGCGAAGGAATATCTGCTGCGTCCCGAATCGCTGGCGGCGCTCGGCGCGCTGCGGGAATTGAAGTCCGACCGCGTGGAATTGTTCGCCAAGCTGGCCGAGAAGGGTGGTCCCGCCGAACAGCAAGCCGCTGTCGCCGCGCTCGCCGCTTCCCGTGATCCGAAAGGGCCGCAGCAGCTCGCCGTTCTGTATCCGAATCTCTCCGCCGCCTCCCGCCGCACCGCGCTCGCATCACTCTCTGGCAGCAAACCCGGCGCGGCCGCGCTCGTGAAATCCGTGCGCACCGGCACCATCCCGAAGGACGAACTCGAAGGTGCCACGCTCGACAAACTCCAGGCCGTGCTTGGCAACGACGCCGACCTCGCCGCGCTCATCGCGGACATGTCCTCGTTCTTCCGCCCGGCGCTGCGCCTGAACGGCGAGGACAACGCGTGGTCGGAGACCGACATCACACTCGACGGCGCGTTCACCGTGGAGACGTGGGCGAAGCTCGACGCGGGCATCGACAACAACGACGGCCTGCTCGGTGCGCCCGGGGTTCTCGATATGAATTTCTTCGGCTCGCAGTTCCGCGTCTGGGTCGGCGGGTTGAATGACGTCATCGTGGCGAAGAAGAAGGCGACACCGGACGTGTGGACGCATTACGCCGTGACGCGCAATGCCGCTGGAAAGTTCCGCATCTACGTCAACGGCGAACTCGACAGCGATCAGGGCAAGGCTGCGCCGCAGAAGTTCGGGAAGCTGAACGTCGGCTGGACCGGGCCGGCGAAGGGCACGGCGGGATGGTTGAGCGAGTTCCGCGTTTGGAACCGCGTGCGAACCGACGCGGAGATTCGCGCGGACTTTGATCGGAGCTTTGAAGGCGAAAACAAGCCTGCGGGACTCGCGCACTATTTTCCTTGTGCGGGGCCGTGGGGCAAGCTGCACAGCGGCGCGAAGGTCGTGAAGACTTCCGACTTCCCGCCTTTGCTCACCCCGGCTGAATCGAAAGCATTGTCCGAGAAGTTCACCAAGTTCCATTCGCTCGCGGACAAGACCGGCGACACCGCGAAGGGCAAGGCGCTGTTCGCCACCGTTTGTCAGGGTTGCCACAGCGTGGGCGGCGCGGGCGGGCAAGTCGGCCCCGTGCTCAATGGCGCGGGCGCGCTCGGCGTCGAGTCGCTGCTGCGGAACATCCTCACTCCGAATGCCGCGATGGAGCCGGGCTACCGCGTCTTCCGCGTGGAGTTGAAAGACGGCGACGTGCTCGACGGCATCCGCGTGAGCGAGGACAAGGACGCCATCGTGCTCCGCCGCCCGAACATGGAGGACACGCGCATCCCGCAAAGCACCGTGAAACGCGCCGCCTTCACCAAATCGAGCATCATGCCGGAAGGTTTGCTCGACGCGCTGCCGCCGGAGCAGGTGAGCGACTTGTTCGCGTATCTGAAGACACTCAAATAAGGGCGGGAGAACCAGCGGTTTCTGGCCTCGGGGATTCCCCGACTGATTGGTTCTTGGTGACGTCATCGCGGGTCGTTCGTGGTGGGAAATCCACACTGGGCAAAGTCTGCTTGGCGATGGGGCTCGATCCGGGGTAACTCGCTGACGGACGAGGTTTTCCATGCGTATTGCACGCGGGCTTGCCAAATGCATTTATGCAGTGAAACGGGGAAGGTTCTCATGGACGGATTTGCGCTCCAACTGCCGTGAAATGTAAAGGCAGCCGCCCGCCGCAGAACAATTGCGTTATTTGTTCGTTGGCCTCCCTCGTGCTAAGCGCACCTGCTATGACAAACATGAAAAACAACTTTTTGAAGTTTGCGGTCGCCGCGATTGCCGTCGCGGTGCTGGTGCCTGTCGAAATGCGGGCCGAGAGACCTGTGACTCGTCGCGGCACCGCGGTGATGCATTACATGACTCGGAACGAACTAAGGACGACCAATGCGGTGCCCGAAGTCGTTGGCGCGGTTCGGCTTCAGTCGAATGAACAAGGACGTTCCTCAAAGCAGATGCTCGACATCCGTCTTGGCCGGCTAGAACGGAACACGAATTATCATCTGATCGCCGTGATGGGCGACAATCCGAATTCATTCGTTGTCAACGACTTCGAGTCCAATGCCCAAGGCCGGGCCCGGCTGTCGTTTATGTCGACCGGGCAGGGGCGCGGGGGCAAAAATCAGGTTCCCCAAAGCATCACGCCGCTGACGGATCTACGTGCGATTGGGATTCATAATTCATCCACGCAAACGGTGGCCTACACATGGATCGCGGACGCCGCGCACTTTCAATATCTGATCAAGCGCAACCTGACGCCCGAGGATACGAATGGTCCTGCGGCCGGTTCCATCAGTCTCATCGCCAATCCGAGGAAGGTGCGTTTTCATCTGCTGGCCGGCGGGCTGAATGCGACCAACGATTATTACTTGGCCTTGAACTCCGTCGTCTTCGGTGCATTTGCAGCCGATGGTCACGGGAGGCTG
>JANOAY010000683.1:0-3014 GCA_031411375.1 Pedosphaera sp.
ACAGACCAGGAGCAAATTCTTGGGGCGCAGTTGCTCGATGACGTCCTTGAGCGCGTCGAGGTTGAGCAGCCCGCCGAGCAGCACCATCTCGGCGTGCGCGCAGGCGCGGAGGGCGCGCGTGCCGTTCGTGGTCGTCCACGCAATGGACTGGCCGCGCACTTTCTCCGGCGTGAAGTCGCGCGGGGAATTGCCGAAGTCGAAATCCACGCTGCCCGTCTGCTCGCGCGTGATGCGGAGGCCGTGGCGTTCGCCCGCGAGTTTCGTCTCGGGCTTCTGCTGTTTCACCGCCAGCGCCTCGGCGATTTCCACGACGGGGATGATTTCCTCCGCGCCGTTGTTCAACGCGGTGAGCATCGAGGATGTGGCGCGCAGCACGTCGAAGACGACGCAGGTGGTCGCGCTCAGATCGCGTGCGGCCAGCGCGGGGAATTCAGCGGGGCCGAGGACAACTTCAATGTTCATGCTCATGTCTGCGGCAAGTGTTCCCAAAGCAGCGCGATGGACAAAGAGGTTTCTGCTGGAGCGTGGACTTTCCAGTCCGCAGCAACGTGCGATGACGAGGCGTCATCGCCATTTCAAGAGTGCTCTCCGTGCGAGGCTGGCTGCGGACTGGAAAGTCCGCGCGGTTGCAGGCGGGCAACGTGGTTATGCCGGGCTCGGCGAAACCAAATTTCCCGGGGCCGACATCCCACGCCGCATCACCAAGGCAGCGTTGTGCGGACTAATTTTCTTCGACCGTAGAACCAGCGATGACAACGGCCTGTTTTTTCCCGGCTGCTTCCGCCTGGCCCTCCCAATCCAAAGTGAGAAACGGAAAACCCCACTCCCGGACAATTGCGATGCGGGCGGCCCAACCCGCGCTCCGAGAGCAGTGATGGACGCCGCCGCACTTCGCTTCGTAGATTGCCCGCGTGCGATTGACGGACGTTCAGCAGATCGGAAATGAACTGGCCCTGAAATGGGATGACGGCGCGGAGAGTTTCGTCGCGCTGGAGAAGTTGCGCCACGCCTGCCCGTGCGCCGGGTGCAAGGGCGAGAAGGACATCATGGGCAATCTCTACATCGGCCCCGAGAAACCGCTGCGCGCGGATTCCTTCCGGCTCAATGGCATTGCGCACGTCGGCGGCTACGCGATTCAGCCGCAGTGGGCGGACGGACATTCGACGGGGCTGTATTCGTTCGAGATGTTGAAGCACCTCGCGAGTTAGGAATTCCTCATTCACACCACGTCACCGACTTGTTCAACTGAACTTATGAAAGCCGCCTTCACCACCCAGCCCGGTCCGCCGGAAACAATTCAGTTCGGCGACGTGCCGAAACCTTCGCCCGCCGCCAATCAAGTCCTGGTGCGCGTCGGGGCCGTGTCCGTGAACCCCATCGACACTTACATTCGCGGCGGGCTGATCAAATGGAACCTGCCGCAGCCGTTTATCGTGGGCTGCGATCTCGCGGGCGTGGTCGAGGAAGTTGGCGCAGGTGTGACCCGATTCAAAAAAGGCGACCGGGTGTGGGGCAGCAACCAAGGCTTGCTCGGACGCCAGGGGACGTTCGCCGAGTTCGCGGCGGTGGATGAACAATGGCTTTACCCGACACCGATCAATATCGCTGATGAGGAGGTGGCGGCGCTGGCGCTGGTCAGCATCACGGCGGCACTGGGTTTGGTGAATCGCGCACAGCTTTGCGCGGGCGAAATTCTCTTCGTCAATGGCGGCACCGGCGGCGTCGGCTCGGTCGTGGTGCAGATGGCGAAGGCGTTGGGCGCGCGCGTCATCACCACGGCGGGCACGGATGCGAAGGTTGCAGAGTGTCGCAAGCTTGGTGCGGATCTGGCTCTGAACTACAAGACCGACGACGTGGATGCGAAGGTGCGCGAGTTCGCGCCCAACGGCGTGAACGTGTGGTGGGAGACGCTGCGCGAGCCGAATTTCGAGCGCACGGTGCCGTTGCTCGCGATGCGCGGGCGCATGGTCGTCATGGCCGGGCGCGAAGCGAAGCCGCTTTTCCCCGTCGGCCCGTTTTACGTGAAGGACTGCGCGCTGCACGGCTTCGCGATGTTCAACGCGCCAGCGGAAGAGCAGCGCGCTTGTGCCACCGAGATCAATCGCTGGCTGGCGGAAGGAACGCTGCGCGCGCGGATTGATCGTGTGCTGCCGCTGGCGCAGACGGCGGAGGCGCATCGTTTGCAGGAGGAGAATACCATCGGCAAACAAGGCACGCTGGCGGGGAAGATTGTGCTGAAGCCGTGAAGCAAAGGAGCACGGGACAGCCATGTCCCGTGTTCCGAACAAAACCACGGTCTGCGGACAAGGCTGTCCGCAGCTCGTCACTCACTCGCTGAAGATCGTTTGCAGCGCGTTCAAATCGTGGCGCGTGGTGAACTGCTGGAAAGTTTCCCCCGCGTTCCGGCGCTTCAGATAAGTCGTCAGCATCTTTTCCAGCGTCGGCTTCAACTGCTCGAAGGACACGCCGCTGAAGACCTGCCGGCCCACCGCCTGGTTGTCACCGAATCCACCGCCGACGCAGACGTGATAGCCCTCCAGTGTTTCGCCGGAGACTTTCACCTTCGTGCCGAGCAGCCCGATGTCGCCCATGTAGTGCTGCGCGCAGGAATTTGGGCAGCCGGTCAGATGGATGTTGAGCGGCTGGTCGAGTTCAATTTTCTTTTCCAGATAATGCGCCAGCTCCAGCGCGTGCGCCTTGGTGTTCGAGGCCGCAAACTTGCAGCGGGATGATGGCCTGCACGGGCAACTCCTACTGCAAGTTCGCGCAGGCGGATACGAAGGCGCACGCTATCGAGCTCTCGCGCTATTTGGAGAAACGCTACGAGCTGGATCAGCCGATCAATATCCACTTCACCGGATGCCCGCACTCTTGCGCGCAGCACTACATGGGCGACATCGGGCTGCTCGGCACGCGGGCGAAAGTCGGCGGCGAGAGTGTGGATGGCTATCATGTTTTCGTCGGCGGCGGCTTTGGAAAAAACCAAGCCATCGGGCGGCAAGTCTTCACGGGCG
>JANOAY010000684.1:0-3181 GCA_031411375.1 Pedosphaera sp.
GGTGAGCAGCGCGGAACCGCCCGCGTCCTTGCGCGTGTTCCAGCGGAACTGTCCGTACCACGGCCCGATGCCGTGGTAGTAATCAATTTCGCCGTAGTGCAACTCGCCGAGCAGCCCTTCATCAATCATCGCCTTCGTGGTGAGAAACTGGCTGGAGAACCGGCACTCGAAGCAGATGCAGAATTTCACGCCCGCCGCCTTCACCGCGCGCTCGATGGCCTGGCAATCTTTCCACGAGAGCGCGAGCGGCTTCTCGACGATGATGTGTTTGCCCGCCTTGGCCGCTTTGATGACGTGCTCGGTGTGCTGGTAGGGATAGCTGCACACGGAAACGGCGTGGATGCTTTTGTCCGCGAGCATTTCATCGAGGCTGGAGTAAGTGCGAATCGAGCCGCCGTGTTTCGCGCTCACTTCCGCGTCGTCCAACTTGCGTGAGGAGAAGACCGCCGTGACCTGCGCGTGCGCGCTGGCGTTGATGGCGGGAATGTGGGCGCTGGCGACCCAGCCGTAACCGATGATGCCGACGTTGAATTTTTTCATGCTTAGGAAATTGCGGGTGACTGCACACCGTTTTGCGGGAGGCGTCAAGAAGGGGCAGGGAGCGCGGGTTTTCCAACCCGCAGCAGCGTGAAATGGCGAGCGGTGTCCGCAAGTTCCCGCGCCCTCGGCTGGCCAGCATTGCTGCGGACTGGAAAGTCCGCGCGCCTAGAGCTTCCGCACGAACTGCTCGACATATTTGCCGAGCAAATCGGCTTCGAGATTCACCACGCTGCCGACCTGGCGTTCGCGCAAGGCCGTGACGGCAAAGGTGTGCGGAATAATCCAGAGCCGGAAGCCGCGCTTCGTCACGCCCGCCACCGTGAGGCTGATGCCGTCCACGGCGATGGAGCCTTTGAAGATGACGTAGCGCCGCACCTCGGGCGGCGCGCCGATGTCGAGAACGTGGTCGGCCCCGGCGCGTTCCCAGCGCGTGATTTTGCCGGTGCCGTCAATGTGGCCGGTGACGAAATGCCCGCCGAGCCGTCCATTGGCGGCGAGTGCTCGTTCGAGATTCACGAGCGCACCGCACGCGGCGAACTGAAGACTGGTGCGCGTCCACGTCTCGCGGAGGAGATCAAATTGCAGCCGCGCGCCGCCTGGCACGCGGGAAATTTTCGTGACCGTGAGGCAGCAGCCATTCACTGCGATGCTGTCGCCCGCCTTGGTGCCGCGCGCGCAGAGCCGGGCGCGCACGGTCAGGCGGATGCCCGCCGCCGTCTCGCGGATGCTTTCGACGCTGCCCGTTTCCTCGACGATGCCGGTGAACATGGTGCGCGCAGGTTCGCGAAAGGCGCGGTCAGTCTCAACCTTGTTGTGGCGGGAGTTGTCCTCGGGTGCGCAACCCGCCGCCGTTCTCGGAACCGGAGGGCGCCCGGCCTTCGTGCCCTCCGATTTCCAGAACAGAACCGAGAAGCGCCCCGACGGCCTTCGTCTTGGAGTTTGCTTTTTGGCATTTGGAGTTTTCCCCACCCACCCCGTAGAGTCCGCGCCCTCCGTCGCCGGATTCGGCGTTGGAACAAACAGATGGCCTCAATCGAACAAGAGATTTCGCGCCGCCGCACGTTTGCGATCATTTCGCATCCGGACGCGGGCAAGACGACATTGACCGAGAAGTTCCTGCTCTACGGCGGTGCGGTGCAGCTCGCCGGCTCCGTCACGGCGAACAAGAATCAGCGCGCCACTACCTCCGACTGGATGGAACTGGAGCGCAAGCGCGGCATCTCCGTCAGCTCCACCGTGCTGCAATTCGAGTATCGCGGATACTGCGTAAACCTGCTCGACACGCCGGGCCACAAAGATTTCTCCGAGGACACCTACCGCGTGCTCACCGCCGTGGACGCGGCGGTGATGGTCATCGACGCGGGCAAAGGCATCGAGAGCCAGACGCGCAAACTCTTCGAGGTCTGCCGTCAGCGCGGCGTGCCGATCTTCACTTTCATGAACAAGCTGGATCGCCCCGCTCGCGATCCGCTGGCGTTGCTGGATGAATTGGAAAGTGTGCTTGGCATTCACGCCTACCCCGTGAACTGGCCGCTCGGCGATGGTCAGGAATTTCGCGGCGTGTTCGATCGCCAAGCCAAACAGGTTCACTTCTTCGAGCGCGTGGTGGCGGGCAAGTATCGCGCGCCGGTGTCCGTCCATGATCTTTCCGACGACGTCGTGCGCTCGGCGATGAACCCGGATGTGTACACGAAGGTCGTGGATGAACTCGCCATGCTCGAAGGCGCGGGGGCCGCGTTCGACCACGCGCAGGTGCTCGCTGGGAAACTCACGCCCGTCTTCTTCGGCAGCGCGGTGAACAATTTCGGCGTGGAGATGCTGCTTGATGCCTTCCTCGAACTCGCGCCCGCGCCCAAGCCGCGCACCGTGGACGACCGCGTGATTGATCCGGTCGCCGACGGCTTCTCCGGTTTCGTCTTCAAGATTCAGGCGAACATGGACCCGAAGCACCGCGACCGCCTCGCCTTCATCCGCATCTGCTCCGGCAAGTTCGAGCGCGACATGAGCGTCACGCACACACGCACGGGGAAAAAAGTTCGCCTGTCCAGTTCACACAAACTCTTCGGACGCGACCGCGAGACGGTGGACGAGGCTTTCCCCGGCGATGTCGTCGGGTTGGTTGGGCATTCAGATTTCCGCATCGGCGACACGCTCGCGGTCGATCCCACGCTGAAGTTTCAGGAGATCCCGCGCTTCACGCCGGAAGTCTTCGCGTGGCTGCAAAGCCCGAGCACCGCGCAGTTCAAACGCTTCCGCGAAGGTCTCGATCAATTGCTGCAAGAGGGCGTGGTGCAGTCGTTTCTCATCAAGGATTCGGCGCAGCGCGTGCCGCTGCTCGGCGCGGTGGGGCCGTTGCAATTCGAGGTTGTGCAATTTCGGATGCAGACCGAATACGGCGCGGAATCCCGCCTCGATCAAGCGCCGTGGAAAGTCCTGCGCTGGGCGACGACGGAGAACAACGCGCCGATTGATGACTCGCTGCTCCCAACCGGGGCCAAGCAAGCCACCGATGTGAAAGGCAACACCGTGATTCTTTTCACCGAGCAATGGGCGTGTGATTTCTTCGTGCAACGGAATCCGAAGATTCAACTCGCCGCGCTGCCGCCGGACGCGAAATTGGAATCTGCCGCCGCATCTGCAT
>JANOAY010000685.1:0-2892 GCA_031411375.1 Pedosphaera sp.
CCGCGCGGGCGAACCCCCTCCCACCAACCGCTTCGGTATCTTCGGCGGTTTCGGCGGCGGCTCAAACTCCGGCCCGTCCTCGACCGAGATGCTCATCGCCGCCGGCTGGGGTTACGCGACGATCAGTCCGAACAGCATTCAGGACGACAGTGGCGGCGGTCGGAATGGCAATCCGGGTGGATTGACCCGGGGCATCATCGGCCTTGTCAACAAGGGCCAGCCGCGCCAGCCCGACGACTGGGGTTCGCTCCGCGCCTGGGCCTGGGGCGCGGCGCGCGGACTGGATTATCTCGAAACCGATTCCACCGTGGACGCGAAGAAGGTCGGCATCGAAGGCGTGTCGCGCTACGGCAAGGCGGCCTTGGTGACGCTCGCCTTCGAGCCGCGCTTCGCTGTGGCGCTCGTCGGCTCCTCGGGCGAAGGCGGCGCGAAACTGCACCGGCGGAATTTCGGTGAAGCCGTCGAGAGCCTCACTGGCTCCGGCGAATACCATTGGATGGCCGGCAACTTTCTGAAGTACGGCACCGCCGAATCCAAGTTCGGCAGCAAGAACGCTGGCGACCTCCCCGTGGACGCGCACGAGCTGATCGCCCTCTGCGCGCCGCGCCCGACTTTCATCAGCTACGGCATCCCCGCGCGCGGCGACGCCAACTGGCTCGACCAGCAAGGCAGTTACATGGCCACGGTGGCCGCCGGCCCCGTCTTCCGCCTGCTCGGCGCGCGTGACATCGGCGAAAAGGAAAATTACCGCACCGCGCAGATGCCGCCCGTCAACACCGGCCTGCTCGATGGCGAACTCGCTTGGCGTCAGCACGACGGCGGCCACGAATCCCGCTCGAACATGAAACACTTCATTGCCTGGGCCAGCAGATTGCTCAAGCACACTCCGCCCGTTGCGACCGCGACGAAGTAACCGCGTCACGCCGGCCGGAGCGCGGACCGCCGAGTCCGCGTGTCCCCAAGAGTTCAACCACGGATGGACACGGATATCCGCTGGTGAGTGTGGAAATGGGGCGGTCGCGCAGTCGTGAACTTTTCTCGTCTCCGGCGGGCCGCTCGTTCATGCTGCCGCCATGAAACTCACCACGCTCCTTCTTGCCGTCATCGCGGCGCTGCCGCTCTGCGCGGCTAACGTCACTTTCAAGAAGCAGACCCTCACCACCGAGTTCGTCGCGGAGGGCTGTGCGTTCGCCGACTTCGATCACGATGGCCATAACGACATCAGTGCGGGCTGTTCAATCTGGTATGGGCCGGACTTTTCGAAGCGGTCGAACTTCACGCCGCCGAGCGTGAATGCGAGCGGGCCGACGAAGACGCCGTACGACGCGGCGAAGGGTTACTCGGATTATTTTCTGGCCTACGCGCATGACTTCAACGGCGATTCGTGGGCGGACATTCTCGTCTATGGATTGCCCGGCGAACCGGCGCTGGTGTTCGTCAATCCGAGGGGCAAGGCGGTGAGCTGGGAGAAGCACGCCATCTTCGACGTGGCGGATGGCGAGTCGCCGGATTTGAAGGACATCAACGGCGACGGTAAGCCGGAGTTGCTCGTGCATTCGAGCAACGCGAACAAGCCGGCGGCGGCGCAAGGCAAGGGCGGTGGACAGCTCGGCTACGCGGAGATTGATTGGGCGAATCCGCTGGGCAAGGCGCGCTTCCGGCCCATCACCCCGAAGTCGCCGGCGAACGATGACAAATATTTCCGCTACACGCACGGCTACGGCGCGGGCGACGTGAACGGCGACGGCCGCGTGGATATTTTGGAGAGGGACGGGTGGTTTGAACAGCCGACGAGCACCAAAGAGGATAAGGATTGGAAGTTTCATCCCGCTAGGTTCGGCCCGGCTGGCGCACGCGGCGGCGCACACATGTATGCGTATGACGTCAACGGTGACGGGCGGAATGATGTCATCACCAGCTACGACGCGCACGGCTACGGCCTCGGCTGGTTTGAGCAGAAGACCGACGGCGGTTTCATCGAGCACAAGATCATGGGCAGCACGCCGGAGGAAAACAAACAGCGCGTGAAATTCAGCCAACTCCATGCGATGCGCTTGGTGGATGTCGATGGTGACGGCGCGATGGATCTTGTGACCGGCAAACGTCGGTGGGCGCACGGGCCTTCGGCGGACGCGGAGCCGGCCGCGGCGCCGGTGCTTTACTGGTTTCAACTCAAGCGCGATGGCCAGGGCGGCGCGGAATTCATCCCGCATCTCATTGACGACGACAGCGGCGTGGGTACGCAGGTCACGACGGGCGACCTCAACAAGGACGGCAAGCCCGACGTGATCGTGGCCAACAAGAAAGGCGTGTTCGTCTTCACGCAGCAATAGGCACGAGCCGCAACATGAAATTCCTCCTGACTTGCGTCGCCCTGCTGCTGGTTCCGCTGACCGCGCTCCACGCCGCCGCGGAAGCGCCGAAGCCGAACATCGTTTTCATCTTCGCGGATGACTTGGGCTACGGCGATCTGGGTTGCTATGGCGCGCGGGACATCAAGACGCCAAACCTTGACCGGCTCGCAGGCGAGGGGACGCGGTTCACCAGCTTCTATGTCGCGCAGGCGGTTTGCACGGCGTCGCGCGCGGCGTTGCTCACGGGCTGTTATGCCAATCGCGTCGGGATGGCGGGCGCGCTGAATCACACCAGCACCACGGGACTCAATCCGAGCGAGAAGCTGCTCAGTGAATTGCTGAAGGGGCAGGGCTACGCGACGGCGATTTACGGCAAGTGGCATCTCGGCCATCGCGAGCCGTTCCTGCCCACGCGGCGCGGCTTCGATGAATGGTTCGGCATCCCGTACTCGAATGACAACGGGCCGCTGCATCCGGTCACGCGCGGCATTCCTTCGCTGCCGCTCTACGAAAACGAAAAGGTCGCGGAACTCGATCC
>JANOAY010000686.1:0-3524 GCA_031411375.1 Pedosphaera sp.
GAGAAAGGCTTGAGAACTTGCGGACGCGTTCTGCCGTGACACGCTTCTGCCAGTTGCAAACTGGCAGCACGTTGCTACGCGCCTTCCGCCAGCGTCACGAAATTCTCCAGCAGCTTCAGTCCCACGGACTGGCTTTTCTCCGGGTGAAACTGCGTGGCGAAAACATTTCCCCTCCACACGGATGAGGCGAACGCGCCGCCGTAGTTCGTGCGCGTGGCGACGATGCTTTCATCCACCGGCTGCGGGAAAAAACTGTGGACGAAATAAACGTGGCTGCCGTCGGGGATGCCGCGATAGAGCGGGCAGTCCTGCTGCGCGAACTCGATTTGGTTCCAACCGATCTGCGGCACCTTGAGTCCGGGCTGCGTGGGGAAGCGCACGACCTTGCCTTTGAAAACTCCCAAGCCCGCCGCGCAACTGTTGAACTCCGCGCTGCTCTCGAAGAGCGCCTGGTAGCCGACGCAGATGCCGAGGAACGGGCGGTCTGCCGCGATCCATTCACGCACGGCGGCGAGCAGATGCTGGCGGCCCATCGCGTTCACGCAGTCGTCGAACGCGCCCACGCCGGGCAGGACCACGCCGCGCGCGCCCTTCATGCCGTCGGCGGACTTGGTCACGCGCACGTCCGCGCCGACCTTGATCAGCGCCTTTTCCACGCTGCGAAGGTTGCCGGAACCGTAATCAAGCAGAGCAATCACGCGCGGAGTCTAAAATCCCAAATCCCAAATCCCAAATCCCAAATAAGCTCCAAACAACAAATCCCAAACTCCATCGCCGAGATCAGCGTTTGGAATTTGGGATGTTGAAATTTGTTTGGGCTTTGGCTTTTGAACTTTGGAATTTGCTCAGGCCGTCTCCGGCTCGGCCTCCTCTGCGCTGCTTTCCTTCGGCTCCGGCTCGTTCCAGGCGCCGCGCTCGCCGAAGCGGGTGCGGGCGGCGTGGCCGCCTTCTTCCAGCTCGCGTTGCGCGGCGGCGGAGTAGCGCGTCCACGGAATGGCGAGCAGGCGCTCGGCCTCAATGGGCTGGCCGCTGATTTCACACGAGCCGTAGGTGCCGGCCCGAATGCGATCCAAGGCGGCGTCAATTTCGTACATCGCGTTTTGATCCGAGGACAAAATGCTCAGGGCAAAGTCGCGATCAAATTCATCCGTGCCCGCGTCGGCCATGTGGAGGCTGAAGGCCTGCTGTTCCTCGCGCGCGATTTCGTTCAGCCCGCTCTTGCGCTGGCCGAGCTGCGCGCGGCAGACGATGAGCGCGTCGTAGTGTTCCTGCCATTGCGGCGGGATGCGGACGGGCGCGTGGGCGGCGCCGTTGCCTCCTCCGAGGATTTGCGAGGTCGTTGCTTTCGTGTGCGGTTTCATTCGGTTGCAAAATGGTTCGGCATATATTTGCCGGTGCTGAAGGCACAATCGTCCATCACTTCATTGACGGGAAATTTTATTCGTCGATGTCAGCCGATGCACTCTGCCTCCAAGCGCGCGACATTGGGGCGGTCGGCGCGCGTGATGTCAAAATCAAAGCGCGCGCGCGGCGGAAGATACTTCTTGCACTGCGCCGAGCGGCGGCGGCGCGATGCGACGATAGAAGCGGACTTGAAACGGTTTCTCGCGGTCGTACTGGCTCAACATTTCGGGCAGCTTCATCAGCACCCAAGGCTGCTGCGTGTTCGCGCCGTTCTTGGTGAAGACCATGTCGTCCGCGATGAACACGCACATGTGCAGCGCCTGGTGGTTCGCGCTGGTCAGCATGAGCAGATCGCCGAAGCGCCGCGACTCGTCGCGCACGCGCGCGTAATCGGCGTCGAGAACTTTCTGCGTGTGCGCCGGATCGAAGAAGCGGTTGTCCGGCATGGTGTTGAAAAAATTCATCGAGCTCCAGAAACAGTCCTGGCGCGCGATGTCGCGGTCGTGCGGGTTCGGATACGTGTAGAGCCGCAGCCGCGCGAAGGCGGGGAGCAGATACGAGAGATTTAGTGTCGAGCCTTCCGGCACGCGGGTCATGGACTCGATGAGCGGGCGATACTCACGCGCGGGTCCGAGCGGACTCCAGTATTGCATCAGCCGATCCACGTCCGTGTCGGGGCCGACGCGCAGTTTGGCGACGAAGGTGGACACGCGCCACAGGCACTTGATGAGGCTCTTCGTTTCCTCCGGCGTGGAGAGCGCGGCGAAAGTCGGCGCGTCCGCGAAGCACAGCCCGCCGTCCTGCTCGTAGGTCAGGTTCCGCACCAGCGCGATCTTCTCGTGCGACAGTCCGCACTCGGCAAACCAGTCGTCAAAGCCGTCCGCGCGGAAACGAAACGGCGTGGCGTGCAGCACGTTCTCCGGGTTCTGGGCGAGCAGTTGGTAAAACTTCTGCCGGGTCGAGGGGCTGAGGCTGCTCACGACTTTGGGCGCGGGGCTGAGGACGATGGCGCGCGGCGTGAACTGCCAGTGCGCGCGGTTCGTCAGCCACGCGCGCGTGGCGTCGGTGAAATCAAACGCGGCGAACACGTCGAGCAACTGCTGCTCGGTCTGGTTGCGGAAAATCCACAGCGTGCGCGGCGCAGCCTGGCTGAAGTCGTTCGTGAAATACTCCTCGGGGCGGTCGAGCGCGATAGGCGTGTATTCGAGCCGTCCCCACGGCGCGTTGGTGCTGGTGACAATGGCGGAAGTTTTCTTCGTCCGCTCGCCCAGATGTTTCCAGGCCAGTCCGCGTCCCGGCCAGAACAGGGTTTCAGCCAGCAGCATGAGTGCCATGCCGGCCCCGACGAGAACTACCTTGGACAGCCAGACCCACCGCTCCGGTGGAGGCGCGGCGGTGTTTTTACGGTTCGGTCGTTTCAACTCATGATGCGGAAAAAATCTTGCGTGCTGTCCAGGCCGCTAATGATTTCTCCGTGCGCGTCTAGTGACGAGGCGGCGGGAGAAAAGTTAAAGAAGAAATTCTTCCGACACCGGAAATTAACTTGGCGGATTTTTTTCAGCCGATGATTGGAATCGTGCGCCGCACCTCACGGGCTGTCATCCGTCGTCTTACTTTCTTCCCGCGTCCACAACACCGTGACCGCCGCAATCACTCCGAGCACCGCGCACGCGCCCCACAGCAGCCCCGGCGATCCCGTGTGCAAGCGCACGCCCGTGCTCGGCCCGACCGTGAGCGCGAGCGCCCAGACCAGGCCATACATGCCCATGTAGCGTCCGCGCATTTCCGGCGGCACGCCGTCCACGATGAACGCCGACGCGAGCGGCATGGCGATCATTTCGCCGACGGTGAAGATGACAACGACCAGCACGAGCGCGGGCAGGTTCAGCGCCCACACGTTGAGCATGAAGCCAAACCCGATGAGCAGATAACCGGCGGCAATCGTCGCACGCTGCGGCAGCCGGCGTGTCCGCATGGTAAGCGGCAGTTCGAGGAGAATGATCATCACGCCGTTCAACGACATGAGCAGTCCGTAGGTCGCCTTGCTGATGCCCGCCGACGTGACGTGCAGGCTGAAGGTGGAACTCATTTGCAGAAAGATCAGCGCGATGGCGAACTGT
>JANOAY010000687.1:0-5882 GCA_031411375.1 Pedosphaera sp.
CGAGAAACTGCTTCACCTCGCCGACGGTGAACTCGCCGAAGTGAAAGATGCTGGCGGCCAGCACGGCGTCGGCCTTCCCCTGCTCCAGCACTGCGGCCATGTGTTCGAGGCTGCCCGCGCCGCCGCTCGCCACCACGGGCACGCCGACGGATTCGCTGATGCGGCGGGTGATCTCCAAATCGAAGCCGGCCTTGGTGCCGTCCGCGTCGATGCTGTTCAGCACGATCTCGCCCGCACCGAGCGCGACCGCGCGCTGCGCCCACTCGACGGTTTCCAGACCGGTAGCCTTGCGTCCGCCGTGTGAGAAGACTTCCCAGCGTCCGGGCGCGGTGCGCTTGCAATCAATGGAGACCACGATGCACTGGCTGCCGAATTTTTCCGCGCCGGCGCGAATCAGTTCGGGCGTGGCCAGCGCGGAGGAATTGATGCTCACCTTGTCCGCGCCAGCCATAAGCATCTGGTGCATGTCCTCGACGGCGCGGATGCCGCCGCCCACGGTGAGCGGCATGAAGCACTGGTCGGCGGTGCGCTCGATGACGTCGATGATCGTGGCGCGCCCGTGAGCGCTGGCGGTGATGTCGAAGAAGACCATCTCGTCCGCGCCCTGCTCGTTGTAGCGGACGGCGAGCGCGACGGGATCGCCGACGTTGCGAAGTTCGCCCGCCTCGGCGCGACCGAACTGCACGCCGCGGGTGACTTGTCCGCCGTGAACGTCCAGGCAGGGAATGACTCGTTTGGCCAGCATGGATTAAACTTGTTCCGGGGATTAACGGGTGCGGCTCCGGCGACGGCAAGGATTCATTGTCTGCGGGCGCACCAACGCGCAGGCGGAAGAAGCGCTACAACTTCACGATGCCCGCCACGGTCTGCACGTCTTTGTCGCCGCGGCCGGAGAGGTTCACGATCACGAGGGCGTCCTTCGACATTTTCGGCGCGCGCTCGATGCAGGCGGCGATGGCGTGGGAGGATTCGAGCGCGGGGATGATGCCTTCGAGACGCGCGAGTTTGCCGAAGGCGTTCAGCGCCTGATCGTCGGTGGCGTAGGAATACTCGACGCGCTTCGAGTCGTGGAGCAATGCATGCTCGGGGCCGACGGCGGCGTAATCCAGACCGGCGGAAACGGAGTGCGTCAGTTGAATCTGCCCGTTCTCATCCTGAAGAATGTAGCTGCGCGTGCCTTGCAACACGCCAAGCGAACCGCCGCAAAAACGTGCCGCGTGTTTCTCGGGCTTGATGCCTTCGCCACCCGCTTCCACGCCAAGCATCTTCACGCTGGCGTCGTTGAGAAATGGATAGAAAAGGCCAATGGCATTCGAGCCGCCGCCGACGCACGCGATGAGCAGGTCGGGCAGGCGCTCTTCTTTCTCCAAGATTTGCCGCCGCGCTTCGTCGCCGATCACGCGCTGGAAATTTCGCACCATCACCGGATACGGATGCGCGCCGTAGGCCGTGCCGAGAATGTAGTGCGTGCTGCGGACATTCGTGACCCAGTCGCGCATCGCTTCGTTCACGGCTTCCTTCAAAGTCTTCTGGCCCGCGTGGACCGGCACCACATCCGCGCCGAGCATCTTCATGCGGAAGACGTTCAGCGCCTGCCGCTCGCAATCCACCGCGCCCATGTAAATGACGCACTTGAAACCGAACATCGCGCTGACCGTGGCCGTGGCCACGCCGTGCTGGCCCGCACCGGTCTCGGCGATGATGCGCGTCTTGCCCATGCGTTTCGCGAGGAGGATTTGCCCCATCGCGTTGTTAATCTTGTGCGCGCCGGTGTGGAGCAGGTCTTCGCGCTTAAGATAAATTTTCGGCCCGCCGAGTTCGCGCGTCAGGCGCTCGGCGAAGTAGAGCGGCGTGGGCCGTCCGCAGAATTCACGCAGGTAATAATTAAGTTCGCGTTGAAATTCCGGATCCTTCTGCGCGCGGAAGTATTCCTCCTCCAGTTGTTGCAACGGGTGCATCAACGTCTCGGGCACGTAACGTCCGCCGTAGGGGCCAAAGTGGCCGGCGGCATCGGGCATCTGTTCAGTGGCGACTGCGCTCATGCGGATGAGGCTAAAGCTCCAAGCGCCGAGAACCAAGCTCCAGATAAAAATCCCAGGATCCATCGTGACCCGGCGCTCGAGCTTGAATCTGGCCAGCCCAAGAACCGAGCGCACCGGAGAGCGACGGTGCCGATGCCGGCACGGACGGCCTCCGGCCCGGTCATGCGCAAAGGAATTCCTTGATCTCCCCTCGCTCCTGACTATTTTCTGCGCCGCTCGTGGACGCTTAGCTCAGTGGTAGAGCATTACCTTCACACGGTAGGGGTCGCAGGTTCGAAACCTGCAGCGTCCACCATCTCCAACAAGGCGGGCGGTCATTCGAGGATTTCTTGCAACACTTTCCCGTCCGCCGTGGGCAAAGACTGTCCCAGCAGATGCGCCATCGTCGGAGCCACGTCGCGATTGTCCACGAGGCCGATCTTCAGTCCGCGCTTCACGCCGCGCCCGCCGGCGATGAACATCGCGTTCATGTTCGGGTTCGAGTTCAAGTAGCCGTGATTGCCCAACCCGCCCGAGGCGAGCGTGACGGGCGTGACGGCTTCTTCGCCGTTCGAGTTGTTCGAGAAACCGTAGCCCGGCTTCGGCACCAGCACGAGGTCGCCCATCTGCGGATTTTTCGCCGGATCCGGCAGGCCGAGCGCGGCGAACGTTTCCGGCTCCAGTATTTCCGCGATGCCTTCCGTCGCATGGAACAACTCGATGGCCCGCGCACGATCCTGCGTCTTCGTCTGCGGGTTCGTGAAATACACCAGCGCCGTGCCGCCCTCAGAAATGATCTGCACGCGCGTCGCGAACGCGGGCGGATTCGTGGTCACAAGATTCGTGCTCAACAGCCCGGCCTTCCGCAGCACCACGTTCGGATGAATCGTGTTGGTCGAAATTTCAAACCCGTGATCCGCCACGATGAACAGCGTGGTGCGCGCGCGCAGGCCGGTTTGATCCAGCGCCGCCAGCAAGTCGCGCAGATGCGAATCCGCCAGCGCCAGCGCGGTGTACGCGGCCATCGAGCGCGGCCCGTGCTTGTGTTGCAGCGCGTCGGTGATGAGCAGGTGGAACATCATGAAATTCGGCGGGCGCGTGCGGATGAGATGCGTCGCCACCTCGGTCCAGATTTGATCACGACGCGGCCCGCTCTCGCGCGTGAAGTTGGTGTTCCCCTGCCCCGCCAGCACGCCGGCGGCGGTCAGTTCCCGCACGAGTCGAGGCGTGGCGTAGTTCAGCGTGTCCGGCACGTCGGGGAAATCATCGTGCAACGTCCCGGACTCGCGCGTGCAAGGCCAGTTCACGCCGGCCGTGCGATAACCTTTCGCGTGCAGCAAATCGTAGAGCGTCGGCACCGCGACCAGTTGCGCCTTCGTCCGCTTCGCTTCCACCCGCACGCTCAGGCCGTCGCCGGGGCGTTGCAGCACGCCGTTGAAGAGCACGGAATGTTTCTCAGGATGCACGCCCGTGACCAGCGTGGTGTGGTTCGGCCAGGTGATGGAGGGATTCGACACGCGCATTCCTTCGCCGACCACGCCCTGCGCCGCGAGCTTGCGCAAGGTGGGAATCGGAGCCGCCGGGTCTTTCATGTAGAAAGACGCCCCACCATCAATCGTGATGAGGATGACGTGATGGTTCGTATCCGCGCGCGCCGGGAGCAGCAGCAGAAGCAGCGCAAGGAGTGAACAAAGGCCAAGGCTGGGCAACAGGCGATGTTTCATGGGTGCGTGACGTTAGCGAGCGAAGTCATTTCCACCAGCAAGATTCAGGGACGGGTGACGCCGAGCGCAATCACGCCGTCGAATTCCGGCGGCGCGTGGAGCAAGAGCGGCAACGGCCGTCGCAGCGCCGGGGCGGTGCTGGCGCGCACGCGCTCGGTGTCGTTGCTGCGCACGCCGGAGCCGGCGATGGAAAATGTTTTCCACGTTCCGGGCGCGAGCGATTCCGGCGCGCGGACTTTCATCGTCACGTTGCTCTTGCCCTCAGCGATGACGGTGTTGGTCAAAATCAGTGCGTCGGGAAAATTTTCCAGCGCGAGCGCAATGGCTCCTTTGTGGTCGCCACGCGCGATGGTGACTTTGAGGTCGAAAGTCTTGCCGGGCGCGACGTTCACCCGGTCGGTGTCCAGCGTCAGCGCGAAGCCCGCCGCCGGTCGCACGGTGATTTGGTAAATCATGTTCGAGCCATGCGCGCCGGTGGCTTCCTGCACGGTGAGGCGATACGTGGCGTTGCTGGTGAACGAGTAGGTCAGCGCGCCCTCATCAGCGGCGGAAGGGTTCGAGCGCGCGACGCGTTTGGAATCGGCGGAGTCGAGTTGCAGCACCGCATCGCACGGCGAGCCGAGGCGGCGGGTGGCGGCGAGAAATTCCATGCGCTCGCCTTTGTGCGCGGTGAACTCGTAGCGGTCGCGATCTCCGGGCTTGCTGAAACTTCCGCTGAACTCCCCCGGTAGAGAAACTTTCGTCGCCTTGGCCGGTGTGTCATTCGGTTCCTTCTCCACGGTGCCGCGACCCGTGCGTGCAACTCCCAATGACGAACCGCCCACGCGCAGCCGATAGAAGAATGCTGAACTGCCCCCGTAGTTCACGTCGCGCACTTCGATAAAATAATCGCCTGTCTCCGGCGCGAGGAAACTCAACGCGCTGTCACCGCTGTTGCCGGGCGCGTCGTCGTTGCGCGCCAGTTCGTGGCCCTCGGCGTTCAACACGCGCAACATCGAGTCGCATTTCGAGCCGAGACACGCGGCGATGACTTCCACCGGCACGCGCTGACCCTTCGTGGCGCGCAGCTTGAACCAGTCGTAGCTCAACTCCTCGCACCGGCCATCCACGGCGCTGCCGAATTCCACGGACTGCGCCGTCGCGCGCGTCTTGTTCGTCTTCACTTCCACGACGCCCGGCAATGGATCGAGCGCGACGAAACCCAGATTGGAAACTCCGTTCGACCCGAAGACGCGCACCGCACCCAGACCAGCCGCTGCGTCGGTCGTGATGCGGAACTTGCCCGCGCCGAGCGATTCCACCTTCGCTGGAAAACTCGTCCAGAGTTGCGTCGCCTCTGTGAGGTCGTTGCCGGAGAGCGTGAGTTCTGTCACTACGCCAGGGCGAATGGCCAGCGGGAAAATGGATTCGATCTCTGGCGCGGCGGCGAACAAGGTCGTGGCGCACAGAAGCGGGATCGCTGTCTCAAAGAATTTTTTTAGCCACGGATGGCCACGGATAAACACGGATAAGAAATCAGAAGATGTCTCAGCGGCCTTCCCCATCCGTGTCCATCTGTGTCCATCCGCGGCTAAAATTCCCCGCCCCCTCACGCGATCACTCCCATCACCGGTTTCCCGTCGCTGATGAGCACGGGCCGGTTCACCGAGTTGTGAATCTCGGTGTGCGGGTCAATGCCGAGCAGGTGATAAATCGTCGCCGCCAAATCATCCGGCTTCACCGGGTCTTTCGCCGGATACTCGCCGCGCTTGTCCGACTCGCCATAGACGAAGCCGCGCTTCGCGCCGCCGCCCGCGAGCAGCGTGGTGTAACACTGTGGCCAGTGGTCGCGCGAAATGTTCTCGTTGATCTTCGGCGTGCGCCCGAACTCGCCCATCCACACCACCAACGTGTCCTCCAGCATCCCGCGCTCGTCGAGGTCCGTGAGCAACGTCGGCAACGTCTGCTCGTGGATCGGCAGGTGATACTTCTCGATGATCGGATACATGCGCGTGTTGTTGAACCCGTGCGTGTCCCAGCCGCCGCCCGTCGTGCTCTGCCCGCCGATGCTCTCGGAGAAATACACCGTGACGAACTTCGACCTACGGACAAAGTTGCCTGCTCGCGCGGCGGCTCATCGAGGCTGGGTCGAAGTTCG
>JANOAY010000688.1:0-7308 GCA_031411375.1 Pedosphaera sp.
ATCCCCGTGAACCCGGTGAAGGAAAAGCGCCTGAGCAACATGCGTTCGCAAGGCGACGGCAAGGGCGCGCAGCTCAGCGCCCCGCTCAAGCTCTCGCTGGAACGCGCGCTCGAATACATCGACGTGGACGAGTACGTGGAAGCCACGCCCAAGAACCTGCGCCTGCGCAAAAAAATCCTGGATGACGGCCTGCGCCGCCGCTCGGAAAAGACGCGCGTGCTCAAGTTCGTGGAGGACTAAGGCGACGCAGTTTGTTCCCGAAAAGATTCAGGGCGCGGTGGCAACACCGCGCCCTCTTTGTTTCAAGGGATCACTCGTATCTGATAGAACCGCTGCACGGGCTGGCGTAGCTCCATGCGGCCTGCGGAGGCATTGGTCGCGGTGACGCCGCCGGGCAGTTCCGACCAGTTCGTGGCGTTCAGGTTGGTCTTGAATTGCACGCCGTATTGCAGGCCGGGGATGGCCGTCCAGGTCAGCACGACATTCGTGGCCGCCATTTCCAAAGACTCAATGCGCGGGCGGGCCGCGACCACGATCTGGAATGTTTTGCTGTCGCTGGCCGAAGGCACGCCGTTGTCCGTGGCGAGAACGGTGACGACGTTGGTGCCGGGAACCGCCGGCGCCGTGGCCGTCCAGGTGAACAGGCCGTTGGTCGGATTAAGGACTGCTCCGACCGGCAGTCCGCCGGCCAGCGCGTAGCTGATGCCTTGGGCGGGAACGTCGGTGTCGGTGGCCGTGGCCGGGAACGCCAGCGCCATGCCTTCATGCACCACGCGGTCCGGCAACAGAGCCAGCGCCGGCGGCGAGTTCACTTCCACCACGGTGATGGTGAACTGGTTCGTGGCCCGGAGCGAAGGCACGCCCGCGTCCGCCACCACCACGATGAACTGATTGGTCGTGCCGCCGCGCAGTTCGTCCGGCGTCCAAGTGATCACGCCGTTGGTCGGATGAATCGTGGCGTTGGTCGGCGCGGCGAGCAGGCTGAACGTGAGCGTGTCGCCGGGCAAATCCACGTCGGCGGCCAGGTTCGTGAGGGCGAACGGCTGGCCCTCGTTCACGGTTTGATTCGGCACGACGGCCAGTGCGGGCGGATCATTCACCGGCGTAACAGTGAGGACGAAACTGTTCGTGACGGAGTCGAAGCCGCCGCCAAAATTGAATCCGTTGTCGCGCACGATCACGGACACGACGGCGGTGCCGTGGGCGTTCGTGAGCGGCGTGAAGGTAAAGGAGCCGTTCGTCGCGGGGCTGGTGTAGCTGACCGCGAGCGGGTTGGTGACGAGGAGCGCGCTGTCCGCCAGCACGGTGATGGTGAGCTGCTGCACCTCGTTGCTGCCGCCCGCCGAGACGCCGGAGAAATTCACCGTGCGCGGGCCGGAATCCTCGGCCACCACCAGCGGCGCGAGCGCGGCCAGCGTGGGCCGGCGGTTGATGACATTCAACTGCGCGAGCCGTTCGGTGCTCCCGCGCGCGTTCGAGGTGTTGGTGAAGATCACGCGGTCCGTGTAGCTGCCGATGGGGAGATTGGTCGCGCCGGCGGTGAGGAAGACGTTCACATTGGTGGACGCCCCCGGCACGAGGCTGCCGCTTCTGGGGCCGAAGCCCAGCCAGCCGGTCTTCTGGCACTTGCCCGCGCTGCCCGCCTGGAAGATGGAAACGATTTCGGACTGGGACAGCGCACGGTTGTACAGGCCCAGTTCATCCATCGCTCCGGACATGAGGAACGCCGAGGTCAGGCGGCGCCCCAAGGCCAGCGTGAAACTGGGCGACGTTTGCGGGGTGAAGCTGCCGACGGTGCTCGTCTGGACCGCCACCCCGTTATGGTACATGACGGCGACGCCGCCGGTGCGGTTGTAAGTCAAGGCCACATGCTGCCAGACCCCGGCTTGAAGCACGTTGCCTGAGAGCACTTGGTGCGCAGTGTCTGTCGTGTCAATAATGTTGGCGAACAACGAACCCGCCCCGGACTGCGAGTACCAGAAATGCACGCCCAGCCCGATGCCAGGGCGGATGTATTCCACCATCGGCTGTTGTCCGTTGAGCGTCGTCGGCTTCACCCACAGTTCAATCGTGAGGCCGGTTCCCGTGCCGATGTCCAGCGATGGCGATCCAGGAATGGCCACTTCCGCGTCCGAGCCGTTGAAAAAGATGGCCTGTTCAACTTGCCCGTTGGTGAAGGCCGCCCCGCCGCCCAACATGCCCACGTTGGTCCCAAGTACATCCACGACGTTGCCCTCGAACGGCCACCACGCCGTCTGGCCCGGCAGCGTGAGGCAATTGACGGAACCACTGCCGATGCCCGACTGGCTGGAACACTTGCCCCCCGCGCCCGCGTTGAAAATACCCTGCACGTCGCCGGCCGTCAGTTCGCGCGTGTACACGCTTGGCTCATCAATCATCCCGAGGAAGGCCGTGGCGAACGCGCCCGACGGACGCGAGCCGATGAAGAGCCGCGTGGTCGTCTGCGCGAAGAACGTACCCACGGTCTGCTGGGTGGACTGGAGGCCGTTTATGTAGAGCGTCATCACGCCGCCTGTGCGGTTGTAGGTCATGGCGACGTGGTTCCACTGGTTCGCGGCGAACACGTTGTTCGTCGTGTTGACAACGTGCGCGCCGCCGCCGGTGTCAATGAGGTTCGCGAAGAGCGCCCCCGGGCCGCTAGCCGAGAGCCAGATGTGCGCGCCAATGCCGCCGGCCTCGTTGTTCCACTCGAAGATTGGTTGCAGGCGCGAAGTGTCCGGCGTGTTGACCCAAGCCTCGACACTGAAGCCCTGGTTGGTGCCGAGGTTGAACGTGCCGTTGTTCCCGATTCTCAGGCCGTCGCCGTTGCCATCCAGTTGCAACGCCTGGCTGACCAGGCCGGTGGCAAAGGCGGTGTTGCCCAGCAGCACGCCCGCGTTCGTGCCGATGGAATCAGCAGTGTTGCCGTCCACGGTCCACCATCCCGCCAGGCCTGCGGGCAGCGAGCAGGAGGAGCCGAGCGCCTGCCAGTTCAGGCTGGCGTTGCCCGCGTTGCTCAGGGTGTAAATCTGGTTCGTGGGCGTGAACGGTCCGCGGGTGAAGCCGGTCGCGACGAAGTTGCTCGCGGGCGAAACCGCGAGCAGCCCGAAGTTTCCGACCAGCGTGGTGTTGGTCGCGAAGTTGTTGGTCAGCGCCGCCTCCAGTTCGTTGCGGACGATCCACGCGCGGTTCGTCACCGCCGCGACGGGCAGCGGCTCGACCACGATGCTGATCGTGGCGGCGCCGGCGGCGGGCAGGCCGCCCAGTTCCGCGACGACCAGGGAGCCGCTGTGTGAAACGGTTCCCTGCGAGGAGGTGACGCCGAGGAAATTCACCTGCGGCGGCAACTGGTTCGTCAGCACGAGGCCCGTGGCCGCGCTGGGGCCGGTGTTGCTGACCGTGAGCGTGTAAGTGATTTTTGCGCCGCCCAAGACCGGGTCCGGCGCGTCCGTGACCACGAGCGACACATCATCGCGCAGCGGCACGTTGAGCGGTTCCGAGAGACCGACATGGCCGGGGTTGTCGCGCGCGAGCAGGCGCAGGCCCGCCGCCGGTTGCAGCACCGTGACCGAGCCGGTCCACGTCCCGCTGGCAAACGGCCCGGAGTTCGTGGGCGTGATCGCGATGATGTTCGTTTGCGTGCCGAGCAGGCTGAAAATTTTCACCACGCCCTGAAAGCCGGCCACGGTCTGGCTGTTCCGATCCTGCGCGGTGAGGCGCACCGGGAACGGCGTGCCGACGAACACATTGCTGCCGATAGCATCCCACGCGAAATGTTCCACCGTGGAAGTCGCCACGCCGGCCAGCGCGATCTCAATGTTCGTGCCGGTGCAAGAAATCATCCGCACACGAATCAGCGCGCTCTTCGCGCCCTGCGTCTGCGGCGCGAAGGATACTTGCAGCACGCGGCTGCCGTGCGCGGGAATCGCGTTCGTCTCCGCCACCAGCGTGAAGTCGCCGGGACTGGCCCCGAGCAACTCCACCGCGATGTCCAGGTCCGTCGAGCCGTCGTTGCTGATGATAACGGACTCCTCCGGCGACGGCGGTGCGTCAATGTCCCGCGTGCCGAAGTTGAGGTTCGTCGCCGTGGTCTGCACAAGGTTGTCCACATCCGCGCCGTCGAGCGCGACGCCGAAGTCGAAACGTCCGAGCTGGTTCGTGTCCACGGCGGTAATTTCCAAGCTGGCTTTCTTCACGCCCAAGGTCGCCGGAGTGAAAGCGATCTGGTAAGTGCGGACCTGGCCGGGCGCGAGGTTCGTCGGCCCGCTGCCGCCCACGATGCTGAAGTCCGTCGCGTTCGTCCCCACGATGACGACGTTCGTGAGGCTGATTGTGTTGGTACTGAGGTTCGTCACGCCCACGGTCTGCGCGCCGGCCAGCGGATTGCCGGGGCAATGAATGCCGAATGAAAGCGCGCGCGTGAACTCCACCGGCAACTCGACCAGCGATTCGAGAAACGCCACCAAGTCCCCCACCAGTTCGTCCTTGTTCGCGCCGAGCAGCGAGCCGACGTCGTTGCCGGAAGGCGAGGCGTGGAACTCCTCGCTGTCGTAGAACTTGATCGCGTCCCGCAGCGTGGCCGCGCTGCCGTCGTGGAAGAACGGCGCGGTCAGGCGGATGTTCAGGAGCGAGGGCGTGTTGAACAGGCGCGTGCTCTGGCCGTTCGGCTGGCCCGCCGGCTCGGTGGGCAGGTTGTCGAAAAAGTTTTGCAGCGAGTTCGCCACGCCCGTGTTGAAGTTGTCGTTCCGTCCGGTCACCGAGCCGGGCAGCGTGCCGTCCGAGAGGTTGAACGCGGGACCGGAATGGCACTTCGCGCAGCGGCCCTGGTCGCCGAGAAAAATTGCGCGCCCGCGCTTCTGCGCCTCGGTGGTGGCGAGCCGGTCGAGGCTGATCCGGTTCGTGTCCGGGTTCGAGAGGCCGAACATGAACTGCGACATGGCCAGCAGTTCCTCGCGCGTCGGGTTGCGGAAGTCCACGCCGCGCACGCGCGCCAGCGACTTCGGGAAATGCTGCACCACCGCGCCGTCCGAGAAGTCTTCCATGCTGGCAAACTCGCCGCTCAAACCGAACGGCGCGCTCAGCGACAGGTTCAGCAGATGCGGCGAGGCGCGGAACACTTCGCCGCGTTTGAAGCCGTCAATATTCTCCAGAATCAGCCCGCGTCCGTGTTTTAGGAGGTCGTGATCCTCCAGCCCGCGTTCGCTGCCATTGCTCGCGGTCGGACCATCGAGATCGCCCCGCGTGAAAATTTGCACCGTGCCGGTGTTGCCGTTCGTGTCCGTGACCGCGCCGGAAAAATTCGTCGCGCCGATGACCAGATACGTGTCGCCGGAGCCGGAAAGAACCTGCGCCGCCCCGAGGGTTCCCGTGACCGGGCCGCGCAAATCGCTCGGCTGCGAACGGGCCACGAGCTTCAACAGGTTCACGTTCTTCTCGAAGACGAACAGCGGATTATCTTCATCCAACTGCGCGATGGTCTCCGGCGTCAGCCCGAACTGATCACGCCCCGGCACATGGCACGTCGCGCAGGTGCGTCCGTTGCCGCGAAAGGTCTCGCGGAAGAAAACCGTGCGCCCCTGCTCTGCCAGCGGGAGGACATTCAGCGAGACCGTCTGGCCCGCCGTGTTGCGCGGCGTGGGCGCGACGAGCTGGAACGCGCCGTTCTGGTTCAGGCCGAACGGCACCGCGCCCGTGCGCGTCAGGCTCCTCGCGTTCATGATGGGCAGCTCGTTGGTGTTCGCCGCGCCGCCGCCGCCGGTCGGGCCGTAGTAGCCGTGGCCGCCGTGGCTCAACGCAATGCTGAAGTTGAACTGGGCGTTGTCGGGATTGTGTTGGAAAACAATTTTGCCGGCGACCGGCACGATCTCCGGCGGCATGATGAAGTCCGGCTTCAGCCCCGTGGCCGCCGCGAAGGCGCGCGTCGCGATCAGCACGGTGCTCTGGCCGGCGGGCGCGTTGCTCGGGAACACGAAGCGGCCCGCCTGCCGACCGGCGGTGTCGAAGAACAGCAGCATGGCGCGGCCGGCGGTCTCTGCGCCTTGCGGCCCCCACAATTTGTCGGCGGCTCCGCTGGCTTCGAGTTCCACGAACTGCACCGTCGAGTCGCCGTTCCAACCGGCCAGCACTTCATTGAACCGCACGCCGAGCACGCCTGGCGTCGGTGACACAGGGCGAATTTCCACCGCGTAATCTTCCACCTCGCCATCCGGCGCGGAGCCGGTGACCGCGAGATTCGTGGCGGTGCTGAAACGGAACCGCGCGAAGGTCAGGTTCGTGATCGTGGCCGCGTTCGGAACATTCAGCGCCAGAGAGTTGAAGCCCGTGGCCAGCGCGCGGTTCGTGAACACCTGCTCGCCCGCGTCGCTCCAGTCGCCGTCCGCGTTGAAATCAATCCACGCGCCGAGCGCGCCCGGCGCGGAGGCGCGCACGAGCAACGAGGCCGTCTGCCCGGCGATGAGCGGCGTGGTAAAAGTGACACCGTCGTCGTCGTTGCCCGCCGGGCCGTCTTCATTGTCGCCGGTGGCGAAGGGCGTGGGCCGTCCGTCGTCGTTCGAGTCGGCCAGGAGGCCGAGAAGAATCCCGGTGAACGCCGCGTGGCGCGCGCCGTTCGTGGCCAGCGTGGTCGGATACGGCGCGGGCGCGTCGCCGAAATCAAATTCACAACGGTCCGTCACGCCGTTGCGGTTGCGGTCGAAGTCGAAGCACGCCGGGCCGCTCAAGGTGAGCTGGAACAAACCGGTTGTGCCTGCGACGCGCACGAAGACTGCGACGCCATTCGTGACGGAGAAAGTTGTCTGCGCACTCGCCCCCTGACTGGACGACGCGGAGCAACCCAGTTGGTTGGAGATGTTGCCCGGAAAACTGCGGTGCGCCGAGAGCACCAGCGTTTGCCCGGCACCTGCCACGTTCACCGTCGCCGTGCCGTTGGCCGCCGGCACGTAGCGGAACCACACGTCGGGCTGACCGGGGATACCGCAGGTCGAAACCCCGTCCGCCGACGCGCCCGCCGTGCTGCCGGTGAAAACAAAGTCCGGGCAAATCAGCATCGCGTTCGTGGCGAGATCCTGGGCCACGGTGTTGGTCGGGTTCGGCGCGGCGCAAGGATCCAGGTCGAGTCCGCGGCCTTGCAAGGTGACGAGGGTTTCCCTCTCGTCCGAATCGCTGGAAAGAATCCGCAGGCTGGCGGACTTCGGCCCGCCGCTGAATGGATCGAACGTCACGGCCACGTTGCGGACTCCGCCCGGCGGCACGGTGGAGGCATTCGTCGCGCCGATGATGGTGAACTGCGCCGCGTCCAGCCCGGTGAGC
>JANOAY010000689.1:0-2235 GCA_031411375.1 Pedosphaera sp.
TGCCGCATCTCGCCGAGGTCGCGGACGACATCGCCATCGTGAAGTCCATGCACACGGACGCGTTCAATCATGCGCCCGCGCAGATCATGATGAACACCGGCTCGCAGCAGTTCGGACGCCCGAGCGTCGGCTCGTGGGCGACCTACGGACTGGGCAGCGAGGCGCAGGACTTGCCGGGCTTCGTCGTCTTCAACACCGGCGGCAAGGGCACAAGCGGCGGCTCGTCGAACTGGGGCGCGGGCTTCCTGCCGTCGCTGCATCAGGGCACGATGTTCCGCAATGTCGGCGATCCCGTCCTCTATCTCTCGAACCCGCCGGGCGTGGACAAGGAGATGCAGCGCAGCACGCTGGACACGATCAATGCGTTGAACAGAAAACATCTCGACGTGGTCGGCGATCCCGAGATCGCCACGCGCATCAACTCCTACGAGATGGCTTACAAGATGCAGGCCAGCGCGCCGGAGCTGATGGATATTTCCAAGGAGTCCAAAGCCACGCTGGAAATGTACGGCGCGGAACCGGGCAAATCTTCCTACGCGAACAGTTGCCTGCTCGCGCGGCGGCTCATCGAGCGCGGTGTGCGCTTCGTGGAAATTTTCCACGAGTCGTGGGACCAGCACGGCGATTTGACCAACGGCCTCAAGAGCAATTGCAAGACGACGGACAAGGCGAGCGCCGCGCTGGTGAAGGATTTGAAGCAACGCGGCCTGCTCGACGACACGCTGGTGATCTGGGGCGGTGAATTCGGCCGCACCCCGATGGTGCAAGGTGGCAACGACGGACGCGATCATCACCCGAACTGCTTCACCTACTGGCTCGCGGGCGGCGGCGTGAAGCGCGGCATCACGCTCGGCAAGTCGGACGATTTCGGCTTCAACGCCACGGAAGACAAAGTCCACGTCCACGATCTGCACGCCACGATGCTGCACCTGCTTGGCTTCGATCACACCAAGCTGACGTACCGTTTCCAGGGCCGCGATTTCCGCCTGACGGATGTGCATGGCGAGGTTGTGGAGAAACTGCTGGCGTAAGTTGAAGCCGCTCGCGCCCGCTCCGCCGGACGGGATGCGCGCCATTCTCCGTGTAAAATCATTCAGCGAAACCGGCTCTTCCTCCGTCTAGTCTAGCCAGTGCGACCGGCGATCATCAGGGTTGTCGCCGGAGTGCCGCGCGGTGATAGTGTCGCGCAAGACCAAGTGACGGAGTTTTCCGAGGACGTGTTATGACTGAAATTCTTCTCAAACGCGAACTGGAGCCGCTGGCGCGGCAACGGCAGCGCTACCAATTGCTCATCGCGCTCGCCGTCGCGTGGGGCGTCGTCGCGGTCATCGCCGTCGGGGTCTTCGCGCTGTCCCGCTACTTCCTGCCGCTGCCGACGGCGGTATTGGTTTCCGGCGTCGGGGTGCTGGCCATCGTCGCCTGGGGCATCGCCGCCAAAATCGCCAATCGCTCCAAGCCGGACTTCCGCGACTTGGCCCGTAAGATTGAAACTTCCAAGCCCGAACTTCACACACTGCTGCTCACCGCCGTGGAACAGGAGCGCGACAAGAACACGGGGCAGCTCGGCTATCTTCAGGAACGGCTGATCGGCGATGCGCTCGGGGCGATCAAGCAGGAGCAGAATCTCAACGTGGTGCCGCGCCGGAAAATGTTTTGCGCAGGACTGGCGCACGCGGCAGCGCTCATCGCGTTGCTCGCCGTCCTTTTCTCCGTCCCTCGCTCCGCGCCGTCCTTTACGTCCTTGGCGGGTGGCGCGGCTTCCGCGCCCACGAAAACTCAAATCAGCATCACGCCCGGCCACGCCAATGTGGAACGCGGCAGCGCGCTCGTGGTGCTGGCGACGTTTGAAGGCCCGGTGCCGTCCGAAGCCGTGCTCGTGGTCACGACGAACGGCGGCACGGCGAAACGCATTCCGCTGACGAAGAATCTCAATGACCCGGTGTTCGGCGCGAGCATCCCGAACATTCAGGGGCCGCTCGGCTATCGCATCGAATACAGCGCGGAGCAGACGGCGGAGTTCAAAGTCACCGTCTTCGACCATCCGCGACTGGAGCGCGCGGACGCGAACATCACTTACCCCGCTTACACCGAACTGCCGCCCAAGCGCATCGAGGACACGAAGCGCGTGAGTGCGGTGGAAGGCTCGACGGTGGAACTCACGTTGAACCTGAACAAACCCGTCGCCAGCGCGCGGCTGGTGGCGAAAGACCAGTCGGTGCTGCCGCTGACCATTGA
>JANOAY010000690.1:0-1700 GCA_031411375.1 Pedosphaera sp.
GCAGAGCATGGGGCAGGAACTCAATCGGAGCAGACGAATCGGATGGGATTTCCACCGGCCCGTTGCGAGGGCGGGGATCGTAACGGCGGTCGATCCCAACGGGAAGAGCGGATTCCTGCCTTCGCAGGAATTTCTCACACGCGAGAGGTTCGCTGCAGAGCGTTCCTCTCCCCACAAAATCAGGGACAAAGTGGCGAATTGCAGAGGCCGTCAGACTCCGACCCCCGATCGCCATCGAAGTCCTCGCAGCCAGCTTCACTTCAAAAGGATGCGATCCTTTGTCAATGAGTCTCAGGCTTGCTGTCACCAAGCATCCGTGTAGACTGTGAGGCCACATTGCTGCCCAGTTGCTGCTCTCATCTCAGAGTTCTAGTTGAACGTAAAATGTTCCTGCGATAAGTCCGCAGGATGATGGTTGGTAGTCCATGTCGCATCCGTAGCTCAATTGGATAGAGCATCGGTCTTCGGAACCGAGGGTTGGAGGTTCGAGCCCTCCCGGGTGCAGTTAGATTTCAGATTGTTTTCTCGTGTGCTTTTGAATTTCTGACGTTCTTTTCTGACTGAGTGTTAACCAGTCAGAAGCTCATACGGCATCGGCTGCGTCTTCGCACGAGCGGCCGGGTGCGGCGTCCTCTGAACCCTCACGAGTGGAGTGACGGGGCAGAGCAGGCGACACGGATCTCATGCCTTCCGGTCCGACAGGCGACATTGAATCGGCTGGTCGATGCGATCGAGTTGAAAGACGTGGAACCGCCACGCGGGCAGGTCCAAATATAGGCCGCGCGAAATCAAATCGGTTCCGTCCCGCTCGTAAGCCACGTCGTTCATTTGATCGCTCAGCCGCCAAGCCGAGCTTCTCATCTCGTCGTGAGGCAAACGGACGTAACACTGACTTTGGTTCGGCGAGTAGTTGACAACAACGAGCAAGCGCTGACCGTCTGTCCCCTGCCACTCGCAGGCAACGAAGTGGCCCCACGACCCGTTGCCGTCCCACGCCGCAACGCATTCGAGTTGTTGCCACGTTCCATGGCGAACGACTTCTTGGTGCATAACGGCCAGCAGTCGCTCGTAGAAAAGTTGGGTTCATCCGACGTTTTGGGGGGATTGATGATTCAGTACGGATGTGTGGCGTCGTCAGTTTTCATCCCTTCAGGATGAAGAATCGGGAAGACCTCTGTTTTGTTCCAGACTGTGATCCCCCCAAAACCTCGGATGAACCAAAAGATAAAAGATCTGGTCTGTGGCACCGACTTGTCGTCCAGTGCCATTGCCCTGTCTCGACTTCGGCGTGATCTCGTGACCGTCGGCCGGAACGCCTGCAACGACCAAGACTCATCGGTCGAGTATTGCTCCTGACAAGTCTCATTCCCGCAACGTTTCAAACGCAAATGGGAGACAACACTCCGGCAAACACCCACCGAATCAATGCACCAAATGCCATCGAGCAAGCGCAACCGTTGCCATTTCCAATGATCCTTGTCTTCGACCACGATGTCGCGCTGTTCGACGCCCCGTTGCGTGACGTGATAGACGCCCTCGGCAATGTTCAGTCGAGACTGCCGCGCCATGCGATCTTCCCCTCCGGCACCACTCCATTCCGGGACACGTCCTCCCGGAACACACAATCCGGGGTCAGGCACTCCCAACCTCAAACGGCGGCGGAATCACGCCTCATTCCCAAACCAAGCCCTCCCCCGCCG
>JANOAY010000691.1:0-1853 GCA_031411375.1 Pedosphaera sp.
GAGAACGATGGTCGAATTCACCACGGCGATCATCGAGAAGATGCCGCAGATGGGAGCGTGAGATGCCCGACCTCTTCACCTGGATGCTGGTGTTCGTACGCGTGAGCGCGATGCTCATGTTGTTCCCGGTGTTTTCCATCACGAACGTGCCGGTGCAGGTGCGCGTGGCGCTGGGCGCGCTCACGGCGTTTCTCATCGCGCCGATGGTGCCGGCACTGGATATCTCGGGAGCGGACTTGTGGAAGCTTGTCGGAGTGATGTCGCTGGAGGCTTGCTACGGGTTGCTGCTGGGGTTTGTGAGTAAACTGCTGTTCTTCGCCCTCGACATCGCGGGGGCCATCATCGGCGCGGAAATCGGGTTCAACATTCCTTCGAGCCTCAATCCATTGAGCACCGGCCAGACGACGGAGGCGGCGACGCTGCTGCAATACCTCGCGGCAGTGCTGTTCCTGACGCTGAACATTCATCACGGATTGCTGGCGGCCTTCCAGCGGAGCTACGCGTTTCTGCCAGCGGGTGGATTGGCGCATCTGCGCGAGCCGCTGCTGCTGGATGTGATCGGGCGCACGGGGCACATGTTCTGGTTCGCGCTGCAAGTGGCGGCCCCGCTGCTGGCGATCTCGTTCATCATCACGCTGATGTTCGCCGTGCTGAGCCGCGCGGTGCCGCAGATGAACGTGTTCTCAGAAAGTTTCACGGTGCGCATCCTCGTGGGGCTGACGGTTTTTGCCTTCACCTGCGAACTCTTTTCCCAGCACATCGCCAACTTCCTGCACCGCCTGCCGGAAGACTTGCTGCGGGTGACGCAGCTCCTGGGGAAGGGATGACCCATGGCTGAACAACGCGGAGATAAGACAGAACAAGCCACACCACGCCGCCTCGAGGAGGCGTGGAACAAGGGGCAATTCGCCCGCAGCGCCGAGGTGCAGACGGTGTTCGTGCTCTTCGGCGGCATGATTGCGCTGCTCTTCACGGGGCACGAGACGTGGCGCACGCTCGGGCTGGCCATGTCCGGCACGCTCGGGCATCTGCATGACATTCCGGTGAAGTTCGACGGGATGCAGAAATTCTTTCTCGATACGTTTCTGATCCTTGGCTCTTGCGTGTGGCCGGTGCTCGTCGCCACGGCCATCGGGGGCTTGCTGGCGGGCGGATTTCAAAGCCGCTTTCGCACGGCGTCCGAAGCGCTGGAGTTCAACTGGGAGCGCTTGAACCCGATCAGCGGTTTTCAGCGCCTGTTCTCCGTGCGCTCGTTGCTGCCGACGGCCATTGCCTTCTTCAAGTTCGTCGTCGTCATCGCGCTGGCGTGGAATGTCATCCGCGAGATTTTGTTCGACCCAATTTTCTACACTTCAGTCGATGTGGCGCGCATCGCCACGTTCCTAGCGCAAGCGTCGTTCAAGATTGTGATGCGCGTCGGCTTCGCGTTGCTGGTGTTGGCGTCCATCGACTACGGCTACCAGCTCTGGCGCACGAACGAGGACCTTAAGATGACCAAGGAAGAGGTCAAGGACGAGACGAAGAACCAGGAAGGCGATCCGAAGATGAAGGCCCGCATGCGTCGCCGTCGCCCGAGCAGCATGAAGAAGATGCTCGCGGAAGTGCCCAAAGCCGACGTGATCATCACCAACCCGACGCATCTTGCGATCGCCTTGCGCTACGACCGGCGCAGCATGGGCGCACCGAAAGTGGTTGCCAAAGGCTCGCGTCTGAACGCCCTGCGCATCCGCGAAATTGCCAAGCAACATCAGATTCCCATTCTCGAAAACAAGCCCCTCGCCCGCCTCCTTTTCAAACATGCCCGCGTGGGTGGCGAAATTCCTGCTCAGCTGTATGTCGCAGTGGCTGAGATC
>JANOAY010000692.1:0-2370 GCA_031411375.1 Pedosphaera sp.
CTTCCAGCCTGACGGTTCACGGGGCTTCCCAGCCCCGTGTGCCACATCGCTCGTTGGCTTGGAACGGGCGGCAGGATGCCGCCCGAACCGTCAGGCTGGAAGCCTGACCCACATGGCTAACGCTTCCATCGCGCCGCACAAGGATTCGCATGAAGACTGACGTGGATGTTCTGATCATCGGTGCCGGCCCGGCCGGGTCGAGCGCGGCGTCGCTGTTGCACAAGGAAGGCTTCCGCCTGCTCGTCACGGAGAAGCAGCACTTCCCGCGCTTCGTGATTGGCGAGAGCCTGCTGCCGCACTGTATGGATTTGTTGCAGGAGGCCGATCTGCTGGATGCGGTGGAGCGGCAGAATTTCATCCACAAGAACGGCGCGGTGTTCAAACGCGGCGACGGTACCTGCAACTTTGATTTCTCCGCGCAATTCACCGAGGGCTGGAATTACACCTTCCAAGTCCCGCGCGCGGACTTCGACAAGACGCTCGCAGACACGGTGGCGGCGCGCGGCGTGGAGTTTCGTTATGGCACCGGAGTGCGGGCGGTGAACTTTGCGGACACGCACGCCACGGTGACGCTGGAAGACGAAAGCGGCGCGCGCTCAGATGTGACGGCGAAGTTTGTCCTCGATTGCAGCGGCTACGGGCGGGTGCTGCCGCGCCTGCTCGATCTTGAAAGACCGTCGCGCTTTCCCGTGCGTGAGGCGCTGTTCACGCATGTCACCGGCGACATCCGTCCCGAAGGTCGCGAGGAAGGAAAAATCTGGGCGTGCATTCATCCCGATGGCGCGTGGCTGTGGATCATTCCTTTCTCGAGCGGCAAGACCAGCGTGGGCGCGGTGGCGTCGCCGGAATTTTTCGCGCGCTATCCGTCAGACCCGGAGCAGCGATTGCGCGCCGTCATCGCTGCCGATCCGAATGCCGGGCCACGCTTGACGAACGCGCAGTTCACTTTCACACCGCAGCGCATTGCCGGTTACGCCTGCGCGGTCGAGCGGTTGCACGGCCCGCGTTTTGCGCTGGCGGGGAACGCCACGGAATTTCTTGATCCCATCTTCAGTTCCGGCGTCACGCTGGCGCTGGCTTCGGCGAATCGCGCGGCGAAAACCATCACGCGCCAGTTGCGCGGCGAGACCGTGGACTGGCAGGCGGACTACGCGGACCACGTCATGCAGGGCATCAACACCTTCCGCGCCTACGTCACCGCGTGGTATGAAGGCACGTTGCATGAAATCTTTTTTGCCGCCGGCTCGAATCCCGGCGTCATGCGCCAGATCTGCTCCGTGCTCGCGGGCTACGTGTGGGACAAGTCAAACCCGTATGTCGCGCAACCGGAACGGGCGTTGCCGCTGCTCGCGAAAATTGTGCAGAGCCAAGCGCGGGTCGCTGCTGTGCCTGCTGGTGTCTCCTGAGATTCAACTCTCCATCCCGGTGAACTTCTTCAAACAAGATTCTAAGTCGGCCTTCGACGCGAAGTCTGAGGCGCAACGCATCGCCTTCGCGCCGATGGTCTTTCAAACCTGCCGTATTCTCCGCGAGCGCGGCGTGTTGGAACTGGTGCAGAAGAGCCGCGAGGGATTGACGCTCAATGAAGTGGCGGAGAAAATTTCCCTGCCGCGCTATGGGCTGAAGGTGCTGCTCGAATCGGGCCTCGGCGCGGGCGTGTTCTGCCTGAATGACGGGCGCTACACGCTGACCAAGCTCGGCTACTTTCTGCTCCGTGATCCCATGACCCGCATCAACATGGATGTGGTCCACGAGATTTGTTACCGCGGGCTATTCGATCTCGATCAAGCGCTGGAACAGGGGAAACCCGCCGGGCTGAAAACACTTGGGCCGTGGAACACGTTCTACGAAGGGCTGTCCTCGTTACCTCCGAAGGCGCGCGATAGTTGGCTCGCGTTTGACCATTACTATTCCGACCAAGCGTTCCCCGCCGCGCTCTCCGTGGTCTTTGCGGACAAACCGAAGCGCTTGCTCGACGTGGGCGGCAACACCGGCAAGTGGGCGGTGCAATGCGCGAAGTTTAATCCCGACGTGCGCATCACCATCGCCGACTTGCCGCAGCAACTGGCGCTCGCTCGCGAATCACTCCGCGCGCAAGGCGTGGAGAACCGCGTGGACTTGCACGCGATGAATCTGCTCGATGAAGCCGCACCGCTGCCCACAGGCCATGACGCGATCTGGATGAGCCAGTTCCTCGACTGTTTTTCTGAGAAGGAAATCGTCTCCATCCTGCGCCGCGCCGCGCAGGCCATGTCCGCCGACAGCACGCTCTACATTCTCGAACTGCTCTGGGACCGCCAACCGAACGAGGCGGCGGCGTTCTGTCTCCAGCAGACCTCGCTCTATTTCGCCTGCATCGCGAACGGCAAC
>JANOAY010000693.1:0-5708 GCA_031411375.1 Pedosphaera sp.
GCAGACCAGCCGCAGCACGCGGGAATAAATCCAACGTGCGGAACTGGCGTGGCTGGCTGCGGCTGGTCGAGGACGACCCAGCCGCGCTCCGGGATTTTCAAACAGGCTCTGAGGGCTCACGGCAGGAAGATTTGCCAAACAAGCGGCCGGGCGTGGAGGTGTGGGGGATGCCGGCAAAAAAAGTGGCTGCTGCAGCCCGCTTTTCTTTCGACCTCTCGGTCCTGCTTCGCGTGTTCTGCAACAGCCACTGCTACGTTCGTCCCGTTTGGCGCGGTGTCAAAAAATATTTTGGCCGGCGGATGGATTTACGCTGTGCGACTTTACTGCTGCTCCACCGGTTTGTTCCCGATCATCTCCGGGCCGTAGATGGTCTTCAGTTTTGTCGGGCTGATCCAATAGCTGAGGCGTCTCCATCGGCGCTGATCGGCAAGGTCCGACAGCCGCATACGGAGGCGCACGCTCCAAGTAGGATCGGGAGGATGAGAATAGTGCACGGCCACTCGCCACACATTGGTGCCGCTGGTCACGATAGGGGTGTGAATCATGGCGTGTTTGCCCTGAAGAGGGCCTTGGATTTCGCCGGGCAAGGTGGACCACACGCCGTTGGTTTGCCGCTGCTCTTGGAGGTGAAAAAACATCCGGTTGGTCAGCTCATTTTGGATGGTGAACCAAACATGAGTGGGGTCTCCGTCCGTCTGCGACACATAGTTCACGCTCGCCCGGGCGGGCTCCCTCTGGGCCACTCGCAGCAGAACCAGCGCAAGGCCGGCGACGACCAGCGCGACGGGGATTCCGATGAGGAGCTTTCGTTTCACGGGCCATCAGTCTTCCCCGGTCACTTCGGCTTGGCCACTTTCATCTTCTCCAATTCGGCGCGGACTTCGGGGGTGAGCAGGTCGCGGGCGGAGGTGCTCACCCCACCCGCACGCGGACGGGCTGGCTCCACGGGCCGGGGCCGTGGTTGTTTACGGCGGCGACGCGGAACCAGTGGTATTGACCGCCGGTCAGGTTTGGCAACACGGGGCGGGTCTTGCGGGTGGTCAGCGCGTATTTCCAGTTCTCGGGCACGGGGCCTTCCGCGTGTTCGATCATGAACACGCAGCGGCGCAGCGGACGGCGATACATCAGGCGCGCGGTGCCGGCGTCCTCGCCGGTTTCCGCGCGGAGATTCAGGGGCACTCCCGGCACGCCCACGGACCGACGGTCTTTTTCCAGCCGCAGACCGGCGGATTGAAGCTCGGCGGCGGTGCGGGCGTGGATGGAGACAAGGTTGAACTTGCCCAAAGCCGTCAATCTCAGGCGGGCGGCCTGGGCCAGCAGGGCGGCGCGGACGGCGCGGGCCTCGGAGCGCACGGCCCGGTGGCGCCGCGCTAATTCCTCGGTGGCGGCGATCTCGTCGCCGAGTTCGTGCAGAGCCATGGTCTCGCGGATGGCCGGCGGAAGTTTCTCTGCGCCGCGCAACAGACTCGCGCAGATGCCCACCTGCTGGTCCACGTTTTTGTTGCGAAACCCGAGCTTTGGCTTTGGTTTTCTCATAAGGGTGTCTGCCCGGCTCATCGGCGGTCTGGGAAAGAATCTTAACCGCCCGGCCGGCTGCGGGCGCGGTCATCACGTTGAGGCCAAAAGTTGCGGGTTCAGGCGCGGCGACGCCGGGAGCGCACCGGTGGGCGGAAAAGCGCTGTGGAAAAGCTCGGTTTTGGTAAGAACAAGCCGGCGTTTGCCGTGCCGACCCGGGTTCTATTTTTATTGCAGGTCCAGCCGGACACCGCAGGCGCGCGGTTTTTCGGAGAAGCTGGTGCTGTGGAAAAAATGGGTCCAACTCCCCGGCGCATGTCCACGATCTTACCGGAGAAACTGGTGCTAAATCTGTTTCAGGTCCAACGGTTCGCGAACATCTCCAGCGTCTTGGCAAATGGCTCCAGTGGATCGGCCAGCACCTCCAGCGTACTGGCGAATGTCTCCAAGGATTCGGCGACGGCTCGCGAGTTCGGCGGCGGGACTGGAACTGAAAATAAATTAGCGCCAGCAGTGGGGCGGGCTGTTCCGCCAGCAGGCGCGCGTTTGTTCGAGGTCAACAGGGCGAGGGAAACATTCCATGGCTTTCATGGGGATAAATGACCCCGCTTTCGCCGCGCCATCAGAGGGGCGCAGTTTGCCTTCGGCTGGTCATTGCAGTTTGGCAAACGATTGGGTAAGGAATTTCATGCCCCCGGAAATACTGGCGTTGTTGAAAAGAGACGTGTCGGGTCATGTGGCTGGCATGGAGCATCTGGCGCGGCAAATCCCCTCGCAGGAAAAGCTGGAGGAATGGCTGGAGGAGAGCATCCGGACTTATCATGACGCAGGGTATGCGTTTTTGAGCCTGGCCGGACTGCAGGCGGGACTGGTGCTGCAGGGCCGGCATTTGGAGCGCGGGCTGATGCTGCTGGGCAATGATGAAGATTATGGATCGTTCTTTGCCTGGCGTTCCACCGGGGATGTGTCGGCGCATGTGCTGTGGGCCTTGGGGAACACGTTCCTTTTTCCCAAGTCGAGGGCGGCGCTGATGTGGATGGTGGTGCTGTGGTGCCGCGCGCATGGGAACCAGCCGGTGCCGCCGGTGGTCTATTCCACGGCGCGGGAACTGTTCCGAAGTTTTTCCCACTGCCCGCATACGCTCGGGTCTTTGTTATGCATTGCCAGCGTGACGCAGGAACCGGGGCTGGTGGCCGTGGCGAAGGTCAAGGCGGAGAAAACCCAGCAGCCGGACTTTGCGAAATGGAGGGAGCTGGCGGAGCAAACCGCGACGGTGCTGATCAAGCGATGGGAGGGCAGCCCGCTGGCGGGCCTGCCGCCCGCCCCCCCGCAGCCTTCGCGGGTTTTGGCGAGCGGTTCCACCATGCGCCGGGCCGTCGAGCGCCTGGGCCGCAATGAACCATGCCATTGCGGAAGCGGAAGAAAATACAAGCATTGCTGCATCCAGAAGGATGAGGAGCGCCTGCATGATTCCTCGACGGTGGCGGGCGTCACCAGGAATGAGATGGAGCAAGCTTTGGAGCTATACCTGTCGCCGAAGGATTTTGACCGGCTGGCTCCCCATGTGTTGCTGCGGCTGGATCCGGGCAGAATGCGGGCGGACTTGATCCCTTACCTGCTGATCGCCCTGGCCTTTGCAGGTCTTTTCGAGCGGTTCATCGAAGTGCTGCCGCCGCCCCCTTGGTCCAAGCGCGTCCTCACGGCGTGGAGCACCGCGCTCTTCTTTGCCGCCCGGAGCCACAAGACTGAGGCGGTGAAGCGGCTGGCGGCTTTGCGTCCACACGAGGAAATGAATCTGGGCGAGAACTGCCAGTTTCTGGCCGCGCTCGAGCTGGCCGAAGGCGAGGCCGAGACCCAGCTTCGTCTGATCAAGAACAAGACGCTGGAGATCCTGCGCGGAGAAACCAAGGAGCAGCAGCTCGTGGACTTTGCCATTGCCATGCTGTGCTCGCGGCATTGCGAACTGGGCATTTTGATCGCGCGGGGCATGTTGCCGTTGTTGTCCGCCAGCCCGGCAGCCAGTTTGCTGGACGAACTGATGAAGGCGCGCGATCGGCTGAACCTGCCGCCGGACGATCCCTTCAGCGACATTGTGGACAAGATGCTGCTGAAAAACCGCAACGAGGAAGGCGATGGCAAAGACGTGGCGGCCTTACGCAAGGCGCAACGTAATTTGGAAAAGAAGGCGGAGGAGGTGCGCGCGTTGAAGGAGTCGCTGGCCCAGGTGCAGCGCGATCTGGAATTGAAGGAGCGAAAGGAGAAACGCGCGGCGGCGGAGAGCGCGGCCCAGCCTACGGCGGAAGAAAAGAAGGAGGCGGCGGACCTGCGTACGCGCGTCGACGAATTGAAGTCCACGCTCAAGGCGACGCACATCGAACGCAACGAGTTCCGGCGCGATTTGGAGCAGGCCCAGTCGGAACTGGAACAACTGCGCGCGGCGCAGCCCAAGTCCGGCGAACCCGAGGGGGCGGGTGATGAGGAATCGCTGTTGTTGCCACCGGAGCCGGCGATTTCCCAGCCGGTGCGGCTGCTGGAGTTCCCGAAAAAGTTTGAAGAGGTGTTGCACGCCGTGCCGAAGCACATTGCGCGCAACACCATGGTGACGCTCGGGCAGATCGCGGGCGGCGAAGGTTCGGCCTTTGCCGGGGCCGTGCGTTTGAAAGCGTGTCCAGACATCACCCGCCAGCGCATCGGCAGCGACTACCGGCTGCTCTTCCGCCTGCTGCCCGATCGGGTGCAGGTCGTGGCCTTGATCAATCGCCGCGATCTGGACCGCACCATCAAGTCGCTGACTTGATGGCCGGTTCGCCTCGCGAAGAACGACGTGACGGACGTGGAATGGTGCTGAGGGGTTGACCGCGCGCGGCTCCGCGTTTCAAGTAGCGCCCGCACAACGATGAAAGACGACATGACGAACGGCAGAAACCCACAGTCCAAGGCCACGCTTTCGAGCTTCATTTTCCTGAGCCGCTGGTTGCAGGCTCCGCTCTACTTCGGCCTGATCGTGACGCAGGCGGTTTATGTTTACCGCTTCATTCTGGAGCTGTGGCATCTGATTGACTTTGGATTGATGGGCGGGGCGAGGCCGCTCTCCGTGCCGTTGGAAGTAAAAGATCCCGAGCAGGCCATCATGCTCATTGTGCTGGGGCTGATTGACGTGGTGATGATTGCGAATCTGCTCATCATGGTCATCGTGGGTGGCTACGAGACGTTTGTCTCGCGTCTGAATCTGCAAGGGCATCCGGACCAACCGGAGTGGTTGTCGCATGTGAACGCCGGTGTGTTGAAAGTGAAACTGGCCACGGCGCTCATCGGCATCTCCTCCATCCACCTGCTCAAGACGTTCATTACCGCCGGCAAGGTGGCCCCGGGCCAGACCATGACCGACGCGAACTACTCGATCTTCTGGCAGGTCATCATTCACGTCACCTTCGTCGCCTCGGCCATCGCGCTGGCGTGGATCGACCGGCTGACCTTCAAGCCCGAGGCGAAGGGGCACTGAGCGGTCAGAGCAGCGAAGGCTGCTTTAGTTCCGGCGTGCGTCCGGCCACGAATTGATCCTTCAACCCTGCAAGCTGGGCGCGGGTGTAAGTCTTGCGAAGTTTCGCCATCTCAACAGCGGCCAGTTGATCGCAACGCTCGTTATCCACGTGGCCGGCGTGGCCTTTGAGCCAGCGCCATTCGATGCGATGGGGCGCGGTGGCGGCATCGAGAGCTTTCCACAAATCCTCGTTCTTCACCGGCTCGCGCGTGGACGTGCGCCAGCCGTTGCGCTTCCAGCCCTTCAGCCATTGGGTGATGCCGTTGCGCAGGTAGGAGGAATCGGTGTGGAGCGTGACCGCGCACGGCTCCTTGAGCGTAATGAGCGCGCCGATGGCGGCTTGGAGTTCCATGCGGTTGTTCGTGGTCGCCGGTTCGCCACCGCTGACCTCGCGGACGGTCTCTCCGCAGCGCAACACCGCCGCCCAGCCGCCGGGCCCGGGATTTCCCTCGCAGCCGCCGTCGGTGTGAATGATGACTGATTTCAAGCGCGCGTTTTCTAGCAAAGCAGATCGATGGCGGCGAAGAAAATCATGGAGCAAACGCGCGCCGGAGCGCGGACCGCCGAGTCCGCGTGTTCACACACTTTCAAGAGATGAATCTGTTCGGAGCCCATGTTCGCGCGGACATGGCTGTCCGCGCTCCGTTCAGCC
>JANOAY010000694.1:0-1566 GCA_031411375.1 Pedosphaera sp.
TGCGCAATCCGCTCGCGCAACGCCTGGCCCTGGACTTGAAAGTGAAACTCGCCGAACTCGACACGCTTGAATCCGGCCCGCTCTCTCCGTCAGCCTACGAGGAGCAAATGCGACACAATGCGGAAGTGCTGGCGAATCATCTGAAATGAAACACGCGCCAAATTTTGGTGGGGTGAGACTCCGTCGAACCCTGATCAATTCCCCCGGCCCCGGCTCCACAGAGTGTCGCCCCACCGTAGCCGGCGAGGAAGCGGCACTAGGAATATCACTCCCCCACTCCATCACTCCATCACTCCGCCCCTGATGCCCACCACCTCCATCAACCTCCACCCGTCGCTCGCCGTCGAGGTGCGCGGCCTGCGCGTGACCTTTGGCGACACCGCAGTGTTGCGCGGCGTGAACATGCGCGTGCCCCAGGGGCAGATTGTGGCGCTCATCGGCCCGAACGGTTCCGGCAAGACCACGCTGCTGCGCTGCCTGCTCGGCCTGCAGAAGTATTCCGAAGGCGAAGTCCGCATCTTCGGCGAACGCAATCTGGACAAAGTGCTGCCGCGCGTGGGCTACGTGCCGCAGAAGCTCGCGCTCGAACGCAGTTTCATCCTCAGCGTCCGCGAATTTCTCGCCCTGCGCCTGCGCTCGACACGTCACTGGTTCTTCAAGTCGCACAAACAACTTGATGAGTTGATCAAACCCGCGCTCGTCCACATCGGCGTGGAAGAATTGCTCGACCGGCCCATCGCGCAACTTTCCGGCGGCCAACTCCAGCGCGTGCTCATCGCCTACGCGCTCCTGAGCAAGCCCGATCTGCTCCTGCTCGACGAACCGACGGCCGGCGTGGACACGCCGGGCGAGGAAACCTTCTACGATTTGATCGCGCACGTGCAGCGCCAGTACAAGCTCACCGTCATCCTCGTCTCGCACGATCTGTCGATGGTCTATTCCCACGCTTCGCGCGTCTATGCGCTCAACGGCGTCATCTGCTGCGAAGGCCCGCCCGAGCAGGTGATGAATGCGGAGTCGCTCAAACAGGCCTACGGAATTCACGCCACGCCGTACGCGCATCATCACCATGTTCACTGAGCCGTTCATGCAACGCGCGCTGCTCGCGGCGCTGTTTCTCGGGCCGCTCTGCGCGTTCCTCGGCGTCTTCGTCACCGCGCGGCGCATGGCGTTCTTCAGCGACACCATTTCTCACGCGGCGCTCACGGGTGTGGCGCTGGGCTTCTGGTTCGGACTGTCCGATCCGACGTGGCCGATGGTCTTCGTAAGCCTGCTCGTCGCCTTCGCCATCATGTGGCTGCGCGAGAACACCGAACTGCTCACCGACACCATCATGGCGCTGCTGCTGTCGAGTTCCGTGGCGGTGGGCGTGATCATCCTCAGCCTGTTGAAAAACTTTCGCGGCGAACTGCACAGCTACTTGTTCGGCGAAATCCTCGCCATCGGCCCGCAGGAAGTCTGGCTCGCCGCTGGGCTGTTCGTGGTGGTGACAGCAGCGCTTTTCGCCCGGCTCACCTCCGTGACCCTGCTCACCGCGCACGAGGACATGGCGCAAGTCTGCGGCGT
>JANOAY010000695.1:0-15121 GCA_031411375.1 Pedosphaera sp.
AGTCACCGTGTTGCCCGCGAATGTTTCCGCCGAAGTTGAGCCGGGCGAACTGCTGCTCGATGCGGGCGAGAAGGCCGGCGTGGAGATGGAAGCGGGCTGCTTCAACTGCTCCTGCGGGACGTGCGTGGTGGAAGTCGTGAGCGGCATGGAAAATCTCGCCGAGCCGACGCCTGAGGAACTCGACGTGCTCGACGCATGGAACAAAGACCCGGAGACGCACCGCCTGACCTGCTGCGTGAAGATTGAGAAGGGCGAGGTCGTGATCAAGGCCGGGCACTGACAGCGTGCCGCCAGCGTCTCGCTGGCGCGTCTCACCACCCTGCCGCCCCGCTGTCCGCCGCCCTCCGGTCCGCGCCGGTTTCCAATTTCCCTGCGCCGTTCACCACGATGATTTCCGCCGCGCCTTGCGAGCCGGACTCAGTGAGAACGTGGCCGCGCTGGCGCATCGATTGAAGCAACTCACCAGAGAACGGCCCGCGCTCATACAGAATCCGGTCCGGCAGCCATTGATGATGAAAGCGCGGCGCGTCCACCGCCGCCTGCGCGCCCATTTCAAAATCCACCACGTTGAGAATCGTCAGCAGCACGGTGTTGATGATGGTGCGTCCGCCGGGACTGCCCGTGACGAGGAGCAACTTGCCGTCGCGTATGACAATCGTGGGCGTCATGCTCGACAACATGCGCTGGCCGGGCGCGGCCAGATTCGGCGCGGTACCGATGAGTCCGTTCGTCGTGGTCAGGCCCGGGGCCGCATTGAAGTCGCCCATCTCGTTGTTCAGCAGAAAGCCCGCGCCCGGCACGACGATGCCCGATCCATACGACTCCTCCAGCGTGTAGGTGAGCGCCACGGCGTTACGGTTGGAATCCACGACGGAAAGATGCGTGGTCTCTTTGCTCTCCGGCGGCCAGGCGAAGTTGGTCGGTGAAGAAACCGAGGCGCGCGCTGACGAAATGGTTTTGCGCAAGGCCGTCGCGTGCTCCTTCGACGTGAGCCGCGCCACAGGCAAATCAGGATTGAAGTCCGGGTCGCCGAGAAACTGCGCGCGATCCGCGAACGCCCGGCGCATTGCTTCAGAGATCAGGTGGATGTTGGTCGCAGAGTTCGGGCCGGAGCCACGCAGGTCGAACCCTTCGAGGATGTTCAGCATCTCCACCAGCGCCACGCCGCCGGAACTGGGCGGCGGCATGGAGATGATTTCACAGCCGCGATACGTGCCGCGCACCGGCGTGCGCCTCACCGCGCGGTAATTCTTCAAGTCCGCGCGCGTGATGATGCCGCCGTGCGCTTGCATCTCCTTTTCAATCAACGTCGCCGTCGGGCCTTCGTAAAAGCCCGCCGGTCCAGCGCCTGCGATCCGGCGGAGTGTTCGCGCCAGTTCAGGCTGGCGCAAAGTTTCGCCCGCTTCGTACGGTTCGCCGTTCTTCGTGAACTGCGCGAGCGAGGCCGGATGTTTCGCCAGCAGCGGGCGGGCCGATTTCAAAGAGCGCGCCAGTCCCGCACTGACCATGAAGCCATCGCGCGCGAGTTGGATGGCGGGCTGCACCAGTTCCAGCCACGGCAGGCGACCGTGTTCCTTCCACGCAAGATGCAGTCCCGCGACGGTGCCGGGCACGCCGACGGAGAGGTGATGGTTGTGATGCAGGTCGGAATCATATTTGCCGTCGCGCAAAAACATCTTCGCGTGCGCCGCCGCCGGTGCTTGCTCACGAAAGTCGTACGCCACCGCCTCGCCTTGCGCCGGACGGAAGACCAGGAAGCCGCCGCCGCCGATGTTGCCCGCCGCCGGATGCGTGACCGCGAGCGCGAAGGCCGTGGCCACCGCCGCGTCCACCGCATTCCCGCCGCGCTGCAAAATGTCCGCGCCGACTTGCGAGGCGATTTTATCCTGCGAAACGACGGCGGCCTGTGAGAAAACTTGCGGTTCCGCACTGCGTCCGTGCGGTGGAAAAACGACGGCCAGAACCACGGCCGACACCAGCAGCTTGGACAGAAATTTCACCCGCGCAGTAAGGCCGCAGTCGGGAGCAGGCGCAACGCTGAACTGCGCGAGCAAACCGAGGAGCGCCGGCTTCCAGCCGGCGTGTTTTCTGGAACGGGCGAGCTGGAAGGCGGGGTGAATGGTGCGACGACTCCCTACCACTCTCGTCGTTCGGCACGAACAGTTTTAACAAGCAACGCTGTTCAACCTCCATCCCGAATTGAAGGCTCGCCTTACTCCGCCTCCCTGCCTATGGTTGATGGCATCACCCATGAAAACTTGGCGCGTGCGGACGATTCTTGCTGTGATGTTTTTAACGCTGGCCGCTTGGGCGCGGCCCGCGCGCGCGGCGGATTGCGCGCCGGTCGCCGTCAACGCGCTCGACCAGGGCTGGTATGACGCCAGCGGCCTGCACGATCCGGGCAATCTAAATTACCTTTGCGGCGAGGCGCCCTCCTCGGCGTCGCCGGTGCGGAACTGGTTCGCGTTTTCCATCCCGGCCTCGACGCAGCAGGTCGTGGCGGCGTCGTTGCGGATTTTCACCGCCGCCATCGTGACGCCGGACGCGAGCGAGACGTTCGAGTTGCGGCACGTCAGCACGCCGGTGGGCGCGCTGCGGCTCGGCGGATTCGGACTGACGAACGTGTGGGCGGACCTGGGCGACGGCGTGAGCTACGGCAGCCGGAGCTTCATCAACGCGGAGGTGAATCTGTTCGTGACCGTGCCGTTGAACGCAGCGTTCCTCGCGAACGTGCAGGCGGCGGCGGGCGGCACGCTGGCGCTGGGCGGTTCGCTCACGACGCTCGATGGCGTGATCGGCAACAGCGAGTATCTGTTCGGCGGCTCCTCGGGCGGTGCGTCGAACGTGCCCACGGTGCAACTGCTCCTGACCTACGCGAGCGCGGGGCCGCCGGTGATTTCCCCGCAGCCGGTGGGCGGCGGAGTGAACTACGGGCAGAACTTCACGTTGCCAGCGCAGGTCTGCGGGGCCGGTCCAGTCGCATTTCAATGGTTCGTGCAAAACACGAACGCGCCCTCATTTTTCGCGCTGTCGGGCGCGACGAATTCCTCGCTCCAACTGAACAACGTGACGACGAATGACACGGGCCTCTACCGGCTCGTGGCGAGCAACGCCTTTGGCAGCACGACCAGCGCCTTGGCGCAGGTTAGCGTGAATTACGCCGCCCCGTCCGGGTCCACCTACCGCAGCGGGCAGGGACTGAACGTGCCGCTCGGAACAAGCTTCAGCGAGTGCGCGAACATATCGGCGATTCCGGCGGCGGCGCTGCAATGGCAGTTCAACGGCACGAACCTGCCGGGCGAGACCAACCTCTGTCTCGACTACTACAGCGTGACCACGAACCAGTCCGGTCTCTACCGCGTGGTGGCGACCAACCTTTTCGGCAGCTTCACCACCACGCCCATGACGCTGGTCGTGTACAGCGCGCCGCCCACCGGCTCCATCTATCGCGCCAGCGGGGCCAATCCCGCGCCTGCAGGCACTACGGTTAATTTTTGTGCAAGCCTCAGCGGCGGCCCGTTCAGTGTGCAATGGCAGTTCTTCGGCACCAATATCCCCGGCGCGACGAGCGGCTGCTACGCGGTTGGGCCGGTGAACTCAAACCACATGGGCGCGTACCGGGTCGTGGCCAGCAATGCCTCGGGGGTTTTCACCACCCCATCAATCACGCTGCTCGTCTCGTACCAAACGCCGACGGCCGGAAACATTTACTTGCAGAGCGGCCCGTCGCCCGTGAACGCCGGCTCCGCCGTCACGCTCTGCGCCTCGCGCACCGGAGCGCCGTCGCCCAGCGGCCAGTGGCAGTTCAACGGTGTGAATCTGCCCGGCCAGACGGGCGACTGCCTCTACCTCTACAACGTCACGTCGAACCAGGCGGGCCTCTACCGGTTCTTCGTCAGCAACAGCGTGGGGACGGCGATCAGCCCGCCGTTCGGGCTGGTGGTGAACTACCTCGCGCCGACGGGCAGCGTTTATTTATCGAGCGGATTTTCTCCGGCTCCCGCCGGTTCCGGCGTCACGCTCTGCGCGAGCATCCAGGGCGCGCCGTTCCCGAGCGTGCGATGGCAGCACGCGGGCACGAACATTCCCGGGGCCGAGTGCCTTTCCTTCTCCAATCTTTCCTCGAACGAGGCCGGTCCCTACCGGCTGGTGTTGAGCAATGTCGCGGGCGTCTTCACCAGCACACCGCTCGCGCTCGTCGTGAGCTACCTTCCGCCGACGGTGAGCATCTCGCCTTCCGGCCCCGTGGGGCCGACGCTCGCCGGCAACATCCAGACCTTTTGCGCGACGGTCACGGGCGCGCCCGCGCCGGGCTTGCAATGGTACTTCAACAACGCGCCGCTCCTGCAATTTGGCCAATGTCTCCAGCTCAACAACGTGCAGACGAACCAGAGCGGCAGCTATTACGCGGTGGCCACCAACGTCGCGGGCCGCGCCACCAGCCAGGTCGCGCAACTCAGCGTCGTCTACGCCGCGCCGACCGTCAGCGCGTATCTGTCCTCCGGCCAGGCCCCGGTCGAGGCGGGCAGTTCCTTTACGCTCTGCTCGGCGGTGTCAGGCGCGCCCGCACCCACGCGGCAATGGCGGTTCAATGGCACGGACCTGCCGGGCGAAATAAACTCGTGCCTCTCGATCACCAACGCGCAGGCGGCGAACGCGGGCGAATACTCCGTGGTCGCGAGCAATTTCATCGGCCTGGCCACGAGCGTGGTCGTGCGGATCGCCGTGACCGATCCGGCCGTGGTGCGGGCTTATTTTTCCTTTCGCGCTCCGCCGTTCCAGATCGGCAACGATGTCTCTCTGTGCGGCGCGGTGGCCTTGCCTCTGCCGTACCGGGTTCAATGGCGGTTCAACGGCGCGGACCTGCCGGGCGAGTCGAACGTCTGCCTCTACCTCTACCCGCTCGACCCCAGCCGCGAGGGTGATTACTCGCTCGTGGCCACGGATGATTTCAACAGCTACACCAGCGCCCCCGTCGCTCTCACCGTCTATCTCGCGCCGCCGGCCAATGCCGCGCCGTACGTGTATGTCGGCTCGTCGTCCGCGCTGGTGGGCGAGGATTTGACGCTCTACGCCTCGCACTCCGGCAGCCCTTCGTACATCCAGTGGCGGTTCAACGGCGCGAACCTGCCGGGGCAGACCAACCAGTTGCTCTCGTTCTTCGGACTGACCGCGAGTCAGGCGGGCTTCTATTCTTTCACCGCCACAAACCTCGCGGGCGCGACGACCAGTTCCGTGCGCGTCATCGAAGTCGGAGAGCAGTTGCCGGAGTGGCGTGGCTTGCCGGCCAGCCAGCAAGTGGTCGCGGGCAGCACGGTGCGCTTCCCCGCTTACGCGCGCGGCGGGCCGGTGCCGGAGCATTATCTCCAGCTCAACGGCACCAACGTCGCGCTGCCGTACACGTTTGCAGGCTGTTGCGGAATTGCCACCGGCGGCTTCACCCTCCTCGACGTCTCCCCGGCGGACGCGGGCGAATACACTTTCATCGCCAGCAACTATCTCGGCTCCATCACCAGCGCGCCCGTCACGCTCACGGTCACGCCCGCCGGACCGCTGGACCGCTGGACGCAGCGCCATCCGCTCCCGCAATCGCAGCCGCTCTACGACGTGACGCGCGGGCCGTCGCAATGGGTGGCCGTGGGCGAGCGCGGCACCATCGTCACCTCAGCGGACGGCTCGAACTGGAGTTTGCAAAACCGCCGCGTGGATTTGCCGCTCTACGGCGTGGCCCACGGCGCGGGCGTGTTTGTGGCCGTCGGCACAGGCGGCACCATTCTCTCCTCCGCCGACGGGACGAACTGGGCCTATCGCTTCGCCTCGCCCAGCACCTTTCTGAACGACATCGTGTTCGCCAACGGACGCTTCCTCGCCCTCGGCTCCGCGCCGGGCATCGCCAGCCTCGCGCTCATTTCCACCGACGGGATTAACTGGGGCCGCGTCGGTCTCGGCGCGCTCTCCGCGAACCGCTGCGTGACCTATGGCAACGGCCTCTTCGTCTCCGGCGGCTTCAACATTCTCCGCGCCTCCGCCGACGGCACGAACTGGTCCACCGTTTTCACGCCGACGCGCGAAGTCGAGAGCGTGACCTACGCGAACGGCCTCTTCGTCGCCGTGGGCGACGACGGCACGATCCACGTCTCGGCGAACGGCACCGCCTGGCAGTCGCGCGCGTCTGTGACCGCGCGGCGGCTGCTCGGCGTCGCTTACGGCGCGGGGAAATTTGTCGCCGTCGGCTCGCGCGGCACCATTCTCACTTCCACCGACACGCTGACCTGGACGCCGCAGTCCGGCGGCACTTTTGATCGCCTCGAAGGCATTCATTTCGCGGACGGTCGCTTCGTCGCCGTCGGCGAGAACGGTTCGATCATCACCTCCATGAACGGCATTGCCTGGCAGCAGGAAAATCTCGGCACCACGCGCGACCTCGACGGCATGGCCGTGGCGAACGGCCGGATCGTCATCGTCGGCAAAGGCGGCAGCATCCTCACCACGACGGACGGCGTAAACTACACGCTGCAAAACGCGACCGTGACCAATGACCTGCACGGCGTGGCGTTTGGCGGCGGATTCTGGGTCGCGGTCGGCGAGCCGGGAATTATTCTGACTTCGCCCGATGCGGTGGCGTGGACGCTGCGCGCGAGCGGCAGCACGAACTCATTGAAGGGCGTGACGCACACGCCAGGCCGCTGGGTCGCCGTCGGTACGCAAGGCAGCGTCATCACTTCCACGAACGGCACGGACTGGACGGCGCAGACGATTTTCACCCAATACGACTTGAACGACGTGGCCTTCGGCAACGGCCGTTTCCTGATCGCGGGCGACGGCTTCAACAATCAGAACGGCTCGCTCTACTCCTCCACGAACGGCGTGAACTGGATGATCATGTCTTTCTATCCGGGAAAAAATTTGCGCGGCCTCACGTTTGCGGACGGGAAATTCGTGATGGCCGCCAACGACGGCTCCGTCTTCCGCAGCGACGGCATCAATACGTTCTACAACATCAGCTACGCCGGCTACCTCAACCTCCGCGCCGCCACCTGGGTGAACGGCCTGTGGATCGTCGTCGGCAACGGCGGCGGAATTTTCACCTCCACGGATTTGCTCACCTGGACGCCGCGCGCGTCGCGCACGTTCGAGAACTTCCACCGCGTCGCGTTCCTCGACGGCAAGCTGGTCGCGATTGGCAACCGGGGCACCGTGCTTCAGTCCGGGCGATTCATCACGGAGCTCGCGCCGCCGCGCTGGCAGCCCGGCGTGGGCTTTACGTTCGGCTTGAAGGGTGTGATTGGCCAGCCCTACGTCGTGGAGAGCAGCACGGATTTGCAGAACTGGATTCCGCTGCTGAACTTCACGAACCAGATCGAGGCCATGACCTTCACCGACACCAACGCGCCGCAAACCCCGCTCCGCTTCTACCGCGTGACGGAGCCGTGAGGCCGTGGAATTTTTGGTTGTCTCTGCGCGCCGTCCTGTTGAAATCGCCGCCATGCAATCGCACGAAGTCCTGCGCGAAATTTTCGACAAGACCAGCCCCAAGCAGATCGCCGCCGATTTGGATTTGTCCCTCTCGCTGGTTTACAAGTGGGCCGAGCCGCCCGTGTCCGACGGCCCGCCCACCGGCAATCCCCTCGAACGCATCGCCGCGCTCTACCGCGCCACGCAGGACGAGCGGCTCCTCCAGTGGCTCTGCCAGCAGGGCGGGGGATTCTTCATCCGCAATCCCAAGGTGCATCACGCGCATCCGGATTTCCTCATCCCCGCGACGAACCAGATCGTGCAGGAGTTCGCCGACCTGCTCGCGGTCATCGCCACCGCCGCGGCGGACAACCAGATCAGCGCGAAGGAGGCGAAGACCATCCGCGCGCGGTGGGAGGAATTGAAATCCGTGACGGAAACTTTCGTGACGTGCTGCGAGCATGGAAACTTCGCGCCGTTGAAGGAGCAGCCGCAGGCGCCGACACCCCGCCCGTAGCAGACGACGTGAGGAGTCTCTGATCGAGCCGGGGAAAATAATGAGACTCGTTACCTCGTCAGCTACGAACGCGTTCCATCGTCGGGACGCCGTCCGGCCTCCTCTCCCAGCGGGAGAGGAATGAGGTGAGGGAGAAAGGCCGGATGCCCTGTTGCATCCTCACGCCGCAAGACCTTGCGCATTTTCTCCCGCCCCCCAGCCCACTCCCGCTGGGAGACAAACGCGTCCGCTAAGAATTATCCCCGTCCAGCATCCGTCCGAGACCGCCGAGCATCGAGCCTTCCTCGCGGCCGCCGCGTCCCGTCTGCGGCGCGGCGGCGACGATGCGCCCGGCGAGACGACTGAGCGGCAGTGATTGCAGCCAGATCTTTCCCGGCCCGCGCAACGTCGCGAAGAACAAGCCTTCGCCGCCGAAGAGCGCGCTCTTGATCCCGCCCACCATCTGGATGTCGTAATCCACGCTCGGCTGAAAGGCCACGATGCAGCCCGTGTCCACGCGCAGCGTTTCGCCGGGCGCGAGCGTGCGCTCGTAGAGCGTGCCGCCCGCGTGGATGAAGGCGAGGCCATCGCCTTGCAAGCGTTGGAGAATGAAACCTTCGCCACCGAACAGTCCCGCGCCGAAACGCTTCGTGAAGGCGATGCCCAGCGCCACGCCCTTGGCCGCGCAGAGGAAGGAATCTTTTTGCGCCAGCAGTTCGCCGCCCACGTCGCTCAGATGCACAGCGATGATCTTGCCGGGATACGGCGCTCCGAACGCGACCTTCTTTTTCCCCATGCCGCGATTCTGAAACACCGTCATGAAGAGCGACTCGCCGGTGATGAGCCGCTTGCCCGCGCCGAGCAATGTGCCGAGGAAGCCGCTCGTCTGCTGCGAGCCGTCGCCGAAGATCGTCTCCATCTGGATGCCGTCCTCCATGAACATCATGCCGCCCGCCTCGGCCACCGCGGCCTCCATCGGGTCCAGTTCGATTTCCACGAACTGCATGTCGTCGCCATAAATCTTGAAATCAATTTCGTGCATTGCGGGCATAATTTTTTCCTTCGTTAAAATGTTGCGCGCGAGGTTGCGGGAGCGGAACGGAAAGTCAACGGGGCCGCCGATGGAATTCCCCGCGCCAGTTTCCAGCCTCGCCACCTCGTCTGCCACGAACAAGGCGGGGCGGAGGATCGTGCTGTCGTCATCTCGCCGCGTCCCTACGTCATGTCGCACGGAGCCGGAGCCACCTCGCGCCGACCGCGCGCCATGTCGCTGCGCGCTGGCGCCACGTGACGCCCGCGCCGCGCCACTCGCTCCAGCCCGGAGCCACCTGGCACGAGCCGCCCGCCACACGGCGCGCGTCTGGCGTCACCCCGCCCCGAACTCCCGCCACGTCGCGCCAGCCTCCGGCGAAGTGGCGCTGAGTCCGGGCGATGTCGCACCAACCCGCCGCCACGTAGCGGCGGTCACCGGCGACGTCGCCTGACTGTGCCGCTATGTGGCCCACGTCTTCCGCCACGTGGAATCAGTCCAAAACCATGTGGAACCAGCCCCGCGCCACATGGCGCCGGAAAAAATCCACATGCCGCCGGAGCTAGGCGATGCGAGGAAGGGGCTGAATTTGGGCGATTTAATTGAGCATCGACGCAACCGCCTACGGCAGCACCGCCCGGAAGTAGCGCGGGCCAGTCGTGGGGGCCATCGCGCACGAGAAAGTGCCGTTAGTGCTGTAATGCGGCTCGCTGAAAGTCGTCCAGTGAATCAGGTTCGTGGAACTCTCCACGCGAAACGCGAAGCCATCGAAGGCGGAGAAGGTCAGCTCCAAGGTGTGGTTCGCAGCGATGATTCGGCCGACCGGGTCGGGGCGCACCCGCGCGAGCAACTGGCCGGGCAGCTTTTCGTAGGCTTCATCGGTCAGGCCGAAGGCGGCTTGCTCGTCCGTGAGATTCAGCCACGGCGAGGCGCTGCTGAGTTCCGGCGTGTTCAAGCAGGCGAAGATGTCCGTGAAATAGCCCTTGGGCTGGCTGGAGCGCTGTTGTTTCAGACCATCGAAAATGGTGGCGATTTGCGGAGCGTTGGCGGTGATGGTGTTGGTTTCAAATTGCAGCGGGTCGCCGAAGATCGGGAACGCCAGATTGTTCGACAGCACCGTGAGTCCGGTCAGCACCGCCTGCCAGTCCGCGAAATTGGTGGAGTTGATCGAGAGCAAGTCTCGCGGATCATTTGTGTTCACAAGCGATGCCCAAAGTGCGGCCAGCCTCCAGTCATTCGTGGGATGAGTGCGAGAAACCATGCCGAGGCCCGGAACGAACACGGCATCGTCCGATTGTTTGGCCCACTCGCTTAGGGGGGCAATTTCTGGTTTCAGGTAAATCGTCTGCCACGGCGTGCCGCGATGCACGCGGCCCAGCCAGTGCGGGGCAAGGGTTTCATTCGCAGGGAAGTTCCAGTCGTCCGAAGAACGGACGCCGGCGTCCATGATTCGGCGGTCGCTCCATTCCGGGTAGAGAGCACCACTCGGATTGCCGTTCCAAGGCGCATAGCGGTGGTTCAGATAAGTCAGCGTCGAGGGCGCGATGTTGGAGGCCGCCTGTGTCGGCTTAAGATGCTGATAGTTCGTGAGGCTGCTGATTCGCAGATCATCGCGATGATAATGCACGAGCGGATCGTTCACCTGCCAGGTGCGGAGCGCGGCGAGTTTCGCGGCGGGGTTGAACGGCGTCTGCATGGCCAGCGTGTTGTTCGTTTGGAAGGGAATTCCATAAACAGGTGCCAGTCCGCAGAAATGCCGGAAGCCATCTATCGCTGCCATTTTGTCGTTCTCATTGGCCACCATCGTTGGCGCAAATTCCCGCCACTCAGCAGCCGAAGTCACTGCGTTCCCGTGGGCAATGTCGAGCTGTCGTCTGATGCCATCAGTTGGACCGTCTGCACTCGTCCGGTTCGTCCGCCACAAACCAGCAATGTTCAGCGACACGTTGCCGATGCCTGTGTAGGGATTCACGCCCGCGATGAAGTCACGATGCAAATCCACCGCCTGCGCGTCCTCCAGCAGCACGAAATCAATGATGCGGTCCAGCCCCGGCTCGAACATCCAGTAGGCGAGGCGGTTCGAGATCGTCAGCGTCCAGTCGGGAATGGGGAAGGCGCCGCTTAAATTCTCAAACGCATTCGTGCTGCTGTTGGCGAAGGCGTTGGCGCTGAAAGAATAGACGGCGTTGCTGAGAAAGACTTGGTTCTTATTCAACACCAGCCGAAACGCGTTGGTGCCGATCATTGCGCCGCTCCAAGCAGATGCTGGAATCAGCACAGAAGCCGCTGCGGCCTGCACATCGTTAGTCTGAAGCCCCAGGCTATTGGTCAGTGAGGCGCGGGCCAAGTTGGTCACATGAATTTGCAGCGCCCGTGGATACGGTGCGGCTCCCCGGTCCACGTCATACGAGTTCCACGCCTCCACGCCGAAGTAGTTCGAGAGGCTGAGGACATACATCTGGTTCGTGCCGTTCGGCGGCGTGCCAGGCGCAGTGCTGGCGCGCGTGACTTGCAGCTTGCGCGTCACGAGAATATCCGAGCGCAGCGTGAACTCGTTGAAGTTCGGGAAGCCTTTCTTAGCCCCGATGATGAGCGGCAAGCCGTGGGGATTCGCGTCCAGCCACGCGCCCAGAGTGCTCAGGCGATGATCGTTGGTGAAACCTGTGAGCCACACCGCGCCACCGTTGGTCGTGAACAGCGGACGGAAGACGGACGGGTATTCGTTCGTGCCGGTGGCGTCGTAAATGTTCGCCGTCAGTTGAAACAGCCGATGCACGGCGCGGTCGTATTGGTTGGTGGGCGCAATTTGAATCTGCGTCCGCTCCACGCCGAGCTGTTGCCGGACTAATCGCGCGGCGACGTTGGTGAAAAAAGTTTCCGCCGGTTCCGTGTTCAATGGAGCCGCCGCGAAGGCCGGACCGGCGATCATCAGCGCGCCGAGGAAAATCCATTGGAGCAGGCGGACGCGGATCAATTGTTGGAGCCGGTGGCGCGTGAGCACATCACGACGGTAGCATTCGCGTTCAGGAAGTCAGGGGCAAAAGTCCGGGGCCATTGAACCGGTTGATTCGGTTCGCCCGTGCCAACTACTGTTCGCAGCGCATGGCTGATGTTTTTCTCACCACCCGCTGGAGCGTGGTGCGGGCCGCCGCCGGAGAGGATTCGGCGGCGCGCGCGGCGTTGGGAAATTTGTTCCGCGAGAACTGGCCGCCGCTCTATGCCTTCGCCCGCCGCTGGGGTTGCACGCCGCAGGACGCGGAAGACGCGGTTCAGGGCTACATCACCTCCTTGCTGGAACGTCATTCGCTCCGCTCGGTCGCGCCGGAGCATGGACGCTTCCGCTCGTTCTTGCTCGCGGGCATGAGGAATCATTTGAGCGATGTCGCCGCGCGCGCGGCGGCGCAGAAACGCGGCGGGGGCGTGCCACATGTGCCGCTCGATGGCGAGGCGGTGGAGGAAAGCTATCTCGCCGTGGCCGCGCAACTGCCCACGCCGGAGCGCGCCTTCGACCACGTGTGGGCGCTGGGCGTCATGGAAAAAGCCAAAGCGAAACTCGCCGAAGAATGCGCCGCGTCGGGGAAAGCCGCCGTCTTCGCCGCGCTGTTCCCGGAGCAGGAGGGCCAGGCCATCGAGGATTACGCGACGCTGGGTGAACGGTTGAAAATGTCCGAGACCGCGCTGCGCTCGCTGGCCATGCGCCTGCGCCGCCGCTGGCGCGAACTCATCCGCGCCGAACTGGCCGAGCTTGTGGACTCCCGCGCCGAACTCGATGAGGAGATGAAATGTCTGCAGGCGGCGCTGATGGATTGAGTCTTTTGAACCGCAGATAAACGCGGCGTCCTCACGCCCAGTCCGCCAGGCCGCGCAGATGAAAGTCTTTTCCGGCCTGGGCGACCTTCGCGGCCTTGGCGTGAGGCTTTTCCCCGGCCGCAACAGCATCCAGACGCAACCGACAACCCAAAGAACCGAAATAACCGCTTGCATCGCGAATGCACGGTTTCTATGTTCCGCCCTCTTTTAGAGAAAGCTAAACATTTATGCGTCGTCCGAAGGGAATCAAAACGAAGAAGTCGGTGGCCAAGCGGTTCAAAATCACCGCCACCGGCAAAGTCATGCGCTCACGCGCCGGCAAGCGGCACTTGCTGCAATCCAAGAGCGCCAAGCGCCGTCGCGGCCTCGGCGGCACCGTCGTCACCGACAAGACCGACGTGTATCGCATCAAGCAGAGCCTTCCGTTCACGCGCTAATTTCATTTCGCCACTTAACTTTTTAACGATTTACCGCCATGCGAGTTACTAACGCCGCCGCCTCCCGCAAACGCCGGACAAGAATGATCCGGGCCGCCAAGGGCTTCCGCCTGAAGCGCTCGAAACTTTACCGCTACGCCTCGGACGCCATTGATCATGGCCGTCAGTACGCCTACCGCGACCGCAAGGTGCGCAAGCGCACGTTCCGTTACCTCTGGCAGGCGCGCATTAACGCCGCCGTGCGCGAACTCGGCCTGACCTACAGCCGCTTCATGGAAGGTCTCAAGGCCGCACAGTGCGAAATTGATCGCAAGATTTTGTCCGACCTCGCGGCGCAGGACGCGCCGGCTTTTGCGGCGCTCGTGGAAGTCGCCAAGAAAGCGTTGAGCGCCAAGCCGGCGGCCACGCTGGCCAAGGCGTAACAGAATTCAGTTTCCAATCTCAACGGGCGACCATTCAATTGGCCGCCCGTTTTGTTTTTTAATCGCTATGCCTTTGCTCGACGAAATTGAACCGCTGAAACAGGCCGCTCTCGCGGAACTGAAAGCCGCGCCCGACGCGCCCGCGCTGGAACAAACCAAGGGCGCGTGGATTGGGCCGAACGGCAAGTTCACCGCGCTAATGAAACAGCTCGGCACGCTCTCGAAAGAAGAGAAGCCGGTCGCGGGCAAACTCATCAACGCCGCCAAGGTTGAACTCGAAGCTGCGCTCACAGCCCGGCGTGAGGAACTTGAACTCAAAGCCTCTCTGCCCAAGGATCCGACCGATTTCACTCTGCCCGGCCGCCGTCGCGCCGTGGGCAGATTGCATCCGCTGACGCAGGTCACGGACGACATTGTGCGGGCATTTCGCAAGATTGGCTTCGTCGTCGCCGATGGCTCGGAGATCGAAGACGAGTTCCATTGCTTCGACGCGCTGAATACTCCCGCCGACCATCCCGCACGCGATGCGCAGGACACGTTCTACGTCGCGACCGACAAGCGCCCGCTCCTGCGCACGCATACCAGTTCGGTGCAGATTCGCGTGATGAAGTCGCAGCCGCCGCCCATCCGCATCATCGCGCCGGGGCGCGTCTATCGCCGCGACAACGCCGACGCCACGCACAATCCCACCTTCCATCAGATTGAAGGCCTCTACGTGGACAAGAACGTCACCGTCAGCGACCTCAAGGGCACTGTCGAATTTGTCTTCAAGGAACTGATGGGGCCGGATGTGAAACTCCGCTTTCGCCCGCACTATTTCAGTTACACCGAGCCGAGCATGGAGATCGACTTCACCAACGCGCTTGTGAAGAAGCTGGGCAAGGATTGGCTCGAGATCGCCGGTTGCGGCATGGTGCACCCGCAGGTGTTCGAGAACGTCGGCTTCGATCCGGAAGTCTGGACCGGCTGGGCTTTCGGCTTCGGCATCGAACGCATCGCCATGCTCCGCTACGGCATCAACGACATCCGGCTCTTCTACGAGAATGACATCCGTTTTCTCAAACAATTCTGATTTGGACCGCGCGATCGTCTCCACTCTTTCCAGCCCATGAAAGTCACTCTCAACTGGCTCAAGCAATACGTTGATTTCAACTGGACCCCGGAGGAACTCTCCGAGCGTCTAACCATGCTCGGCCTTGAGGTCGAAGGCGTGCAGAAGCTCGCCGGTGACTTTGAGGGCATCGTCGTCGCGCAGGTCATCACGCGCGACAAGCATCCGAACGCCGACAAGCTCTCCGTCTGCCGAGTGAACGACGGCACGGGTGAGCGCCAGATCGTCTGCGGGGCGCAGAACTTCAAGGCGGGCGACAAGGTGCCGCTCATTCTCCCTGGCGCGTCGCTCCCGATGAAGCCCGGCGACAAGGAACCGTTCACCATCAAGGTCGGCAAGATTCGCAGCGTCGAATCGCAC
>JANOAY010000696.1:0-5479 GCA_031411375.1 Pedosphaera sp.
GTAAAACTGAAGGAGCCGTTCGGCGTGGATTTCGACCGCGCGGGAAATTTTTTCATCATTGAAATGGCCGCGGGCAACCGCCTGCTCCGCGTCGATGCGCAGGGCACCGTCGCCCACGTCGCAGGCCTGCCGACCGCCGGCGATGCCGGTGACGACGGAGCGGCGCTCGCCGCGCAATTCAACGGCCCGCACAACCTCGCCGTTTTGCCCAACGGCAACGTCCTCATCGCCGATACGTGGAACGGCCGCGTGCGCCAATTCGACGTCGCCTCCGGCCGCGTGACGACTCTGCCCGGCTACGGCGTGCCGGCTGCGCAGGCGAAGGCCAACGGCCCCTACTGCATCGCCCTCGATTTCACCGGCACGCTGCTCTTCATCGCCGACCTCCGTCGCGTGCAGGCGCTTGAACTCAAAACCGGGAAACTCCGCCTCGTCGCCGGCAACGGTGAAAAGGGTATTCCCGCCGACGGCGTCCGCGCGACCGAAGCACCGCTGGTCGACCCTCGCGCCGTCGCCGTCGATCGCCGGGGCCACGTCTATATTCTTGAGCGCAACGGCCACGCCCTGCGGGTCGTCACGCCCGACGGAAAGATCCGCACCGTCGTGAATGCTTCCGGGAAAAAGGGCGCGACCGGCGACGGTGGCGATGCGTTGCTCGCCACGATGAACGGCCCGAAGCACCTTTGCGTCGACCTCGACGACAACATCCTCATCGCCGATGCCGAGAACAACCTCGTCCGCAAATACGTCCCCACCACGGGAAAAATTCTCCGCGTCGCGGGCACGGGAAAGAAGGGCAACGCCGGCCTCGGCGGCCCGCCCGAGCAGTGCGAACTCGCCCGCCCCCACGGCGTGACCGTGCGCGCCGACGGCACGGTGTTCATCACGGACAGTTACAACGAGCGGATTTTGAAGATCGTGCAGTGAAGAGAGGCGGCCGGAGGACAGGAGAATTACTTCCGGACCAGTTGACGCGCAACGTGGGTGACATCGTGCGGCCTCAGGCGGGGTCGGCACGTTTCAACCACCGGACAAGCGCTTGCGCGCGAGCGGGACAAAAAAAGGCCCGGGTGTAAAACACCCGGGCCCGAAAACCAAACAGACCTCAGCCGGCGATTACGGCAGCTCGTAGATCTCGATGATCGCGATACCGGTCGTGCCGTTGGCGCCGACGACCTGCGCCGAGTAGTTGCCGGGCGCGAGGCTGACAATCATCGCGGCATCGGCACTCGCGGTGCCGAGAGCGAAGGCGCCGACTTGCGCCGAGGCACGTCCGGGTCGGTGAACATGGCGGGCGTGCGGAGCAGGTGATGCGTGCCCTCGCGCTCCGGGTCGCGCGGCTCCCGGCGCAGCATCGGCGGCGGCGTGCGGGGGGGAGCGGTGACGGGCGCGTCAAAATTTGGGTTGGAGAAATCCAGCCCGCGCTCGCGGACTGCGGGCAGATCAGTTTCGACCTTGGGCGGCGCGGCGAGGGCGACGGCCGGCTTGGAAAAGCGGATCGCGTCGCCCGCCAGCGCCGCGCAGGCCAGGCCCAGACCGGCCAGCGTCGCGAGGGCGCGGATGTTACCGTTGGATTTTCGGCGAAAATTCATGAATGAAAGCGGCGCACTATAGTCGCGCGCCCCGCCCGGTCAAACGGGCAATCCATTGACCGCGCGTCCCCGGCTCCCGTTCAAAACTGCGGCCGTAAAATTGCGCCGGGGCCAGCAACGCGCGGGAGGCCGGGGCTTGAAGAATCTTTTTGTCGGGCTGGTTCCGCTGCGCTATCGTCGCCGCCCTGTGAACAGCAGCTTGCTCAAAACCTTGGTCGTCTATGCCATCATCCTGCCGCTGGCGGTGGTGCTGGGCTGGATGGCGGTGGATCTGGCGGACTGGGACCGCACCTCGTTCACGGTGTTTGCTTTCGTGGGGTTTGTGCTGCTGCTCCCGCTGCTGCTCAAATGGCATTATCCGGTGCTGGTGATGGGCTGGAATACGGCCATCACGCTGTTTTTTCTGCCCGGCCGGCCTGGGTTGTGGATGGCCATGTCGGTGCTGACGTTTGGCATGGCGGTGCTGAACCGGATTGTGCAAAAGCGCCCGCTGTTCATCTCCGTGCCGTCCATCACCCTGCCGCTCCTCGCCATCGCGGCCATCACGCTGCTGACCGCGAAGTTTCGCGGCGGTCTGGGCCTGAGCGCGTTCGGTTCCAGCACCGTGGGCGGCAAGGGCTACTTCTATATTCTGGCGGCCGTGATTGGCTATTTTGCTTTTGCCAGCCAGACCATCCCGCGCCAGCACGCCAAAATATATGCCGGATTTTTTTTCCTGGCGGGCGCCATCACCGCCGCCGGCAGCACCATCATTTACATGGCCGGGCCGGCCTTTTACTTCCTGTTTCTCATTTTTCCCTCCGGTTATGCGGCCGTCCAGGCCATGACCGAAACGGCCGGAAACATCGGGCGGGTGGCCGGGCTGGGCGTGGCGGCGAACGCGGCAGGCTGCTTTCTCTTCATGATGTATGGTTGCCGGGGCGTGTTGCAAAAGTGGTGGCGGCTGCTGCTGGTCCTGGCGCTCGTGGCGGCGGGCACCATGAGCGGCTACCGCTCCCATGTCATCGCGCTGGGCGCGATCGTGGGCATTCTGTTCGTCGTCGAGGGGCTGTTGCGTTCGCCCATTTTCCCCGCGCTGCTGCTGGCCGGAGTGCTGGGGCTTTTTCTGCTGATGCCCTTCACCACCCAGCTGCCGTTTTCCGTGCAACGCACGCTCAGTTTTCTGCCGGTCGAGGTGGACCCGCGGGTTAAAATGGACGCGCGCAGTTCTTTGGAATGGCGCTGGGAAATGTGGCGCGCGCTGCTGCCCGAGCTGCCGAACTACATCTGGTTGGGGAAAGGCTTTTCCCAAACCCCCACCGACATTTACCTCAGCCAGCAGGCGGTGGTGCGCGGGCGCGCGCCTGGCTATCAGGGGGCCATCCTCTCGGGTGATTATCATTCCGGGCCGCTGTCTTTGTACATCCCGTTCGGCTCCTTCGGGGTCCTGGCCTTTCTGGTTTTCGTGGGGGCCTCGCTGCGGGTTCTGTATTTGAACTGCCGTCATGGTCCCGAGGAGCTGCGCGGGATCAACCGCTTTCTTTTCGCCTACTTTGCCGGGCGCGTTTTGTTCTTCATTTTCGCGTTCGGCGGCTACTCCTACGAACTGTGCGTGTTCACCGGCACCATCGGTCTGAGCGTCGCCCTCAACGGAGGCGTCTGCCGCCAGCCGGCCACGGTGCCGCGCCCGGTTCGCTTTCGTGGAGACCTGGCCTTGCGCCCGGCCCAACCGGGCGTCACCTGAGCCGCCCTTCAACTGTTCCGCAAAAACAACTTCCCCGGCACCTGCCTCACCGCGCGTTTCATCTCCAGACTCAGCAACGCCACCGACACGGCGGAGGCAGGCAGCCCGCACTGGCGAATCACGTCGTCCATCGGCGTCGGTTCCTTGTCGAGCGCGTCATAAACTTTCTGCTCGTTCTCCGAGAGCGTGAGCGTGGGGAGAATGCCGGTTTCGTTCACCGTCGGCGGACGGTTGCTGGCGGGAAACAGATACTCGAACTCGCTAAGAATATCCTCCGCGCCCTCGCACAGCTTCGCGCCCTTCTTGATCAAGTCGTGGCAGCCCTTGCTGCGCGGCGAATCAATCCGCCCCGGCACCGCGAACACCTGCCGTCCGTACTCGACGGCGAAGTTCGACGTGATGAGCGCGCCGCTCGTCATGTTCGCCTCGATGACCACCGTGCCGAGTGTCATGCCCGCGACGATGCGGTTGCGGATGGCGAACGACTGCCGGTCCGCCTGACGGTTGAACGGATACTGCGACACGACCGCGCCGCTCTCCGAAATGCGCGCGAACAGCTCCGCGTTCTCCGGCGGAAACACGATGTTGATGCCGGTGCCGAGCACGCAAATCGTCCGCCCCTTCGCGCTCAGCGCGCCCTGATGCGCCGCCGTGTCGATACCGCGCGCGCCGCCGCTCACCACCGTCACGCCCACGTAGGCGAGTTGATAGCCGAACTTCCGCGCCACCTCGATCCCGTAGTGCGTCGTCTGCCGCGAGCCGACGAGCGCCACGCCGTTCTTGTCCGCCGCCGTGAGCGTGCCCTTCACGTAGAGCACGATGGGCGGGTCGTAAATCTGCCGCAGCATCTCAGGATACTCCGCGTCGTCCTGCGTCACGACGTGGCAGCCGAAGTCCGCGCAGCGTTTCAACTCCGCCGCGAGGTCCACATTTTTCTCCCAGTTCGCAATCGCCTCGGCCGTGTCTGCACCAATGCCGCGCACGAACATCAGTTGCTGCTTCGAGGCGCGGAGAATTGCCGTCGCGTCACCAAAATGCTGGAGCAACTGCCGCACGCGCACCGGCCCGACGTGCTCGACCATGTTCAACACTACGAAGGCTTCTCGTGAGTCCATGCGAATGAAGGTTCAGGTCCACAACTGCCGGTCGAGCGAGCGGTATTGGATCGCCTCCGAGACGTTGTCGCTCTGGATGTTTTCGTGGCCGGCGAGGTCGGCCATCGTGCGCGCCACTTTCAGGATGCGGTCGTAGGCGCGGGCGCTGAGGTTCAGGTCGCTCATCGCGAACTTGAGCAAGTCGTTCGCGGCGTCATCCAGCGCGCAATGCTTCTTCAACTCGCGCGTGCCCATGCGCGCATTGCACGTCACGCGCGAGCCGGCGAAACGCTTTTGCTGACGTTCGCGCGCCGCAATCACCCGCTCGCGAATTTGCGCCGAAGTTTCCCCGGCCTTCTCGCCCGACATCTCGCGGAACTTCACCTGCGGCACCTCGACATGCAGATCGATGCGGTCGAGCAGCGGCCCGGAGATGCGCCCGAGATAATTCTGAATCTCGCGCGGGGAACTGCGCGACTCGTGCGGCATCTTGCCGTCGGGCGTGGGGTTCATCGCCGCGATGAGCATGAACTGCGCGGGGAAAGTCATCGTCCCCGCCGCGCGCGAAATGGTCACGCGGCCTTCTTCGAGCGGCTGTCGCATCGTCTCCAGCACGCTGCGCTTGAACTCCGGCAGCTCGTCGAGGAACAGCACGCCGTGATGCGCCAGGGAAATTTCTCCCGGCGTGGGATTGATGTTGCCGCCGAGCAGGCCCGCGTCGCTCGCCGTGTGGTGCGGTGCGCGAAACGGACGCTGCGTCACGAGCGCCTGCCCCGCCGCAAGCAGCCCCACGATGCTATGAATCTTCGTTGTCTCCAGTGCCTCCTCCAGCGTGAGCGGCGGGAGAATGGTCGGCAGCCGTTTCGCGAGCATGGACTTGCCGGTGCCGGGCGGGCCGATGAGCAGCAGGTTGTGTCCGCCCGCGGCCGCGATTTCGAGCGCGCGCTTTACGGACTCCTGGCCCTTCACGTCGGCGAAATCGAGTTCGCCGTCCGAGTCGTTTTTGAAAATGTTCGCGAGGTCAACTTGTGCGGGAGCGATCTTGATTTTGCCTTCGAGGAAGTCCGTGG
>JANOAY010000697.1:0-4636 GCA_031411375.1 Pedosphaera sp.
CGGACGTGTTGGAAATCGCCGAGCAAGCGCGCGCAGCGAAGCCGGTGGTGGAGGAGAAGCCGAAGAAGCCTGAGGAGCCGAAAGAGGAGAAGTGATTTGGAGCGCTGGTCTCCGACCGGCGTGTTGACGAATGGAGATAGCGCCGGGTCGGAGACCGGCGCTCCAATTACTGCAACTCCTGAATCCGCGCATTCCGAATCATCACATGCGGTATCTCGCCCCGGCTCAGTTCTTGGAATCCAAGGTGGCCGCGGCGGGGGCGCTCCTTGAGCGGCACGGCCAACGTGTTGTCGTGGCGTTTCACTGGTTCGGCGAAGGCGCTCAAGTCCTCGTCCTGAATTTTCTCGCCGTTCAAAGTCACCACGATGCGGGAGCCGCGCAATTCGACGCGGTAACTGTTCCATTCCGTCGGCTTGTACACCTGCTTCGTCGGTGCGAGGGCGCGGTAGAGACCGCCGGTCAGTTCGGAATCCTTCGCCTGCGGATTGTAACGGAAGTCGGCCATCTGAAGTTCCATTCCGTCGAAAGCCGGGTCGCCCTTCATCGGCGCGCGCAGGGCCAGCCCGCTGTTGCCCGTTTCGCCGAGCTTGAATTCGTATTCGAGGATGAAGTCGCCGTATTCCTTTTCGCTCATCAGCCACGAGCCGCGCTCACCTTCCGGTTGCAACACTCCGTCCTTCACTCGCCACACCGTGTTGCTCGGGCCGGGCTTCGACACATCATTCCAAGCGCCGATGCGCCAGCCGGCGGGAAGGCCATCCTTGGGAAACAGTGGCGTGAACGCGGCGGCTTTGTCGGGCGCACAGCATGAGTCAGACGACGTGGCGCAGCCTGCGACCAAGGCCAGCGCGATGAGGCCGCACCAGTTGGAAATGAGTTTGGAGTTCATGAGTTAAGCGACGTTGTAGATCGTGATGCGACCGAAGTCAGGAATCTTTCCATCCTTCGGTTTGCCCTGGCCGAGGGCTTCGCTGATGAAAAATTTCGCGCCGTCCGCGCTGAACACGGCCTTGGTCACCCGTGACTTGGTGTCGAGAGAGTGGAGCAATGCGCCGGTCTTGGTGTCGAAGAAGGCCAGCGACCACTTGCCGTTCTCCAACCGTCCGCCCATCGCGAAGTAATTTGCTGACGGATGAAACGCCAGCGTTTCCATCAGGCCGCGTCCGCTGTCGCCTTCCGCCGTCTCGCTGAGCTTTTTTCCTTCCCGCCAGTTGAAGCGCTGCCAAAGCTGCTTTCCATTTCCCGCCGCCGGATCGGTCGTGCTGCTCATGCCCGCGAGGTAAAGCTCCTCGTCGTTCGCCGTGAAGTGCAGCGCGAAAATGCCGCCGGTGTAGTAGTGACCTTTGATAATGCCCCAGCCGGTGAAGCTCGGCGTGGTGAAGTTCGCCACCTGTTTGCCGCCCGCGAGTTCCCACACGCGCACTTCGCCCATCAAATTTCCGGCCGCGAGAAATTTCCCGTTGGCACTGAACGCCACGGCTTGCACCGGTGGAACATGCGTGAAGCTGTGAACGAGTTTGCCGCTGGCGGTCTCATACACGCGCACGGACGGCTCACGTTCGGGCAGCGGCTCATACTTGTAGCCGCCGCAGAGGTATTGGCCCGTGACCGACGCGACGAACTGGCCGTCCGCCGAAACTGCCGCCTGCCACGACCAGAACTTATGCGCGGAAACTTTCCGCAGCGTCTTCCGCTCCTGCACGTCGTGCCACTGCAACACACCATCGTAGCCCGCTGAAATGAGCAGCGAAGAATTCGGCACCAACGCCGCGCCCGAAGCGTAGCTCGGATGCTCGGCGAGTTTCTCCGCCTTGCCGTCCGCCAAATCCACTGCGAACACACCGCCATCAATGCACGCGGCGAACGCGTGCTTCGCGTCGCGCGTGACATCCACCGCGAGCACGCCCGTCGGCAGCTTGATCTCCTTCACGGATTTCACCGTGAGCTTCGGTTCCTCCTTCTTGGGCGCTTCCTTCTTCTCGTCGTTCACGCCGCACCTCCATTCAGCAGGACTTCGCGTATCGGCGCGGCGCGATTCTCCACGCGATGGAAGGTCGGCAGATTCGCCGCGTCCTTCACGTCGTATTCCGCGTAGGGGTCAAGGCCGAGTGCGGTGAAGATGGTCGCGAAAAGATTTTGCTCGTTGAACGGCTTCTCGATCACGTCCACACCGAGCTTGTCCGTCGCGCCCACGACGGTGCCGCCGCGAATGCCGCAGCCCGCCAGCGCCAGGCTCCACGCGTTCGGATAATGATCGCGCCCGCGCTTAGTGTTCAGCCACGGCGTGCGACCGAACTCGCCCATGACGACGACAAGCGTTTTCTCCAGCAGCCCGCGCTGCTCCAAATCCGTGACGAGCTGATACACGATGCGATCCAGGTCCGGCACAAGCATCTGGTGAATCTCGTGATTGAAAACGTGGCCGTCCCACGGCATCCCGTTCGCAACCATCACGAACGGCGCGCCGTTCTCCACGAGATTGCGCGCCATGAGCGTGTGCAGGCCGAAGGTGCCGGGGCCGTATTTCTCTTTGTCCTTCGGCGGCAGCTTTTCGAGGTCGAACAAGTGCGCGCAACTCATCAAGCCCTTCACGCGCTCGAAGACCGCGTTGTGCGAAGCCGCCGCCGCGCTCTGTCGGTCGTTCTCGAACTTCTTACTAAAAAACTTCCGCAACTCCTCGCGCGCCTCGTGATCGGACTGCGACAAGCCTTCCACGCGATCCATGTCCGGCGGGCGGAACTCTCCGCCGAAACGCGCCGGGCCATACTCCGCACCGAGCCAGCCTGCCCAGTTGCCCGCCTTGAATTCCTTGAACTCGTTCCCTTCCGGGCACGGATCGAGCAGCACAAAATTCGGAATCGGATTGTCGAGCTGACCGAGTTGCTGGCCCAGCACCGAGCCAAGCGCCGGACGCACGAAGGGCGGGCGCGTGGCATTGCCGCGCGTGAGCAAATCAATCGCCTGAAAATGCTCCTCCTGCTTGGTCTTCATCGAGCGCACGATGGCCAGCTTGTCGAGGATGCTCGCGCACTTCGGCATCAGCTCGCTGATGTGAACGCCCGGCACCTTGGTGGGAATGCTCTGGAACGGTCCGCCGTACGCCGTGCGCGGCTTCGGATCCCAAGTCTCGAACTGGCTCGGCGCACCGCAGAGCCAGAGCAGGATACAATGCTTCTGCTCACGCTTTACCTGCGCCGCCAACGCCGGCATCGAGAACAGCCCGCCAAAACTCATCAACGACGTCGCGCCCGCCGCCAGTCCTTGGAGGAACATGCGGCGGTGGATGCGATGATCCACGCTGCCACAGTTGAGCGGTTGAAACGGGTTTGTTTTCATCAGTTGTCGAGTTCCGTTTTTGACGCCAACGCGTTTGCTCACTTCAATCGTCTGCGAAATTTAACGGCCCACTTCTTCCATCGGCCATTTTTTGTCGAGAACTGCTTTGGCTCCTGTTGCGACCAGAACCAGAATCATGGCCGGAATTGCTCCAAACGGAAGGGAGGCGATGATCTCGCCTGGCAAGTCAGGCTGAGGCCAATGAAACCGACGATACAGCGAGTGATAACAAACCTCCCAAAGCACGGCGCTGAAAATGCAGGCGAGCCATCCTAATCCTATCGTTCGCGCCTGATTGCGATTGTGGAAGACGCCCCAAATTGGAACGGCAAATAGAGGCAGATGAGCAAAGGCAGACGTGGCCAGAAACATTTGCGTGCTTCCGCCAAAGGAGAACGAAAGCATGAAAAATATCAGCACTCCTACAACCAACCCCCAACCCAGGCACTGACGTTTAGTTTTGTTGGTCATTGTTGCTCGAACAATTCTCTCCCTCCAATTACTTCAGCACCGCGCGCCGGATGACGTGGTACACGTCCGTAGATTCCAAATCCGCCGGGATGAGTTCCGGCGCGGCGATGAGGATGGGCCAGTCCTTTTTGTCACGCGGGCGGCAGCCGTGGGAGCCTTTGACCAGCGTGGCGTCAAGCGGGATTACGTCCATCAACATGCGGAAGCCGAGTTTCTTTTGCAGCAGGCGTTGGGCAATGCGCAGCTTGGGAAACTTCAGCGCGGGATCGAGGAACAGTTCCACCGGGTCGTAGCCGGGCTTGCGGTGGATGTCCACGCAGCGCGCGAAGTCCGGGGCGCGCGCGTCGTCGTCCCAGTAGTAGTAGGTGAACCACGCGTTCTCCTCGGCCACGGCGATCAAGTCCCCTGCTCTGCTGTGATCGATGCCGAGCGCGCGCTTCTCTTCTTCGCCGAGAACGGAGGCGACGCCGGGAATGGAACTCACCAGCCGCCTCACTTCCGGCAGCAGCGCGGGTTCACGCACGTAAATGTGCGCGACCTGATGATCCGCCACGGCGAAGACTTTGCTCGCGCCGCAGTCGAGCAGTTCGTGTCCGAGTTCTTCGCGAATGGCGAGCCAACCGGTCGAGGGCGGCTTTGAATTGGCGAACCCGCCCTGCGCGCGGAAGTGGCGGTTCAAATGAATCGGCGTGTCTACCGGTGTGATGCCGTATTCCGACAGCACGATGACCTGCACGTCGCGCGCCTCGTAGAACTGGATCAGGTCGCCGACGATGGCGTCGATCTCGCGCAAGTCCTGGTGAATGGTGGGGTCGTTCGGGCCGACGCG
>JANOAY010000698.1:0-2151 GCA_031411375.1 Pedosphaera sp.
GGCCACAATGTAGGAACCCATGACGTTGATGTCGAAGGTGAGCGGCCATTTGTCGTCGGGGATGCGCCCGGTGGTGTCCGGCGGGACGAAGATGCCAGCGGTGACGACGATGGAATCAAACCCGCCGTAAGCCAGTGAGACCTGATCAAGCATCGCGCGCACGCTGTCGCGCTTGGTGATGTCGCAGGCGAGGCCGACAGCGACGCCGCAATTGGAAAGGCCCGTGCCCGCCACGCCGATACCCGCGCCGTATTTGTCCGTGATTTCTTTCGCGGTGGCCTGCGCGGCTTCGAGCTTGAGGTCCACGCACACGAGGTGCGCGCTTTCCTTCACGAGCCGGTGCGTGACTTCCTTGCCGATGCCCGAGGCAGCACCGATCACCACCACCACTTGGCGCGCGAGTTCCTTTTCGGCAGGCATGCGTTTTAGCTTCGCTTCTTCGAGCAGCCAATACTCGATGTCGAACGCCTCTTGCTGCGGCAGCGCGATGTATTTATCAATCGCCTCCGCGCCACGCATGACCTCGACAGCGCAGTTGTAGAACTCGGCGGTGACGCGCGACTCGGACTTGTCCTTGCCCCACGCGATCATGCCGAGGCCGGGGATGAGCACGACGGTCGGGTTCGGGTCACGCATGGCGGGCGAGTTCGCGTGTTTGCACTTCGCGTAGTAGGCCGCGTAGTCCTTGCGATACTGCTCAATGCCATTCGACAGCTTCGTTTTGAGCGCGGCGATGTCTTCGACCTGCGGATTCCAATCCACGTAGAGCGGCTTGATCTTGGTGCGCAGGAAATGGTCGGGGCAACTGGTGCCGAGTTCCGCGAGGCGAGGCGCGTCGTTGGAATTCACGAAGCGCAAAATCTTGTCGTCGTCCTGCACCGTGCCGATGAAACGCTTCTGCTGGGAAACTTGTCCGCGCAGCCAGGAGAGCACGGTCGCGAAGGTCGCATTGCGCTTCTCCGGCGCGAGCGTCTGATACTTCGCGCCGCCGAACGCCTTCGCGTCGCCGCCTTTCTCCGCGTACTTCTTCTCGATGAACTGCGACGCCTTCTCGATGTAGCTCAGCGTCAGGTGGTAGCACTCCTTGTCGACATCCGCCCACGAGATGAAGCCGTGCTGGCCCATCATGATGGCTTTGGCCTTCGGGTTCTTCTGGCAAATCTCCTGCATCGCCAGGCCTAGCTCGAAGCCGGGGCGCATCCACGGCACATATTCCATTTCGCCGGCAAAGATTTCCTTCGTCAGCTCCACGCAGCGTGCTGACGCCGCGATGGCGATGATGGCGTTCGGGTGCATGTGGTCCACGAACTTGGCCGGGATGAAACTGTGCAGCGGCGTATCGATGGACGACGCGCGCGGGTTCAGGTTGAAGGTGGTGTGATTGTACGCCGCCACCATGTCGTCCTCGGCCTGCGACTTCAGCCCCTTGTCGCTGCGCGCGGCGTAGCTCTTCTGCAAACCAATCAGCTTCGATTGATAGAGCGAGGAGAAATTCTCGCGTCGGCTGGTGCGCAAATCGCCGCCTGAGCCTTTGACCCACAACACTTCAACCTGCTCACCGGTGAGCGGGTCGCGCTCCATCAGCTTCGACGACGTGTTGCCGCCGCCGGTGTTGGTGATGCGCTGGTCGGCCCCTAGCTGGTTCGAGCGATAGACGAGGCGGTCCATGCCGGAGAGCTTCGCGGCGTCGGCGTCGTTCCAGAGGTCGTTGACGAATTGGTATTTCATATTGGCGAATCCGGCCTTGGGTGTCGCGCCGGGTGAACAGTTCAAGACGGAGCGCGCTTGGAGGCAATGACTAATTGCCGGGCGGTTGGCGGTGAGATGCATTTGCAGTTTTTGCAACACGAGACTGGAAAGTCTCGCAACCTGCCGACAGGAATGTCGGCGTTACGGGGTGGCCTGTGCAGCCGGACGGGTCGCGCCGCGACCAGTTCCACCAGCCATTCCAAGAACCGAGGCCAGCTCCTCTCCGACAAAGTTCTTTGTCGCCATCCGGTTCTCCGGCATCCTCGCGGCGATGAAGGGCAAGAGACGCGAGGCGCGCGAACGCGCCGTCCAGTTCCTGTTCCAGCATGATTTGAATCCGCCCGAGAATCTCGACGCGGCCCTCGAACATTTCTGGAACTCGCAACGCATGGCGGCATTGGT
>JANOAY010000699.1:0-2007 GCA_031411375.1 Pedosphaera sp.
GCGGCGAAGGATGTCCTCGTATTTGTCGTGCGCACCATAGACGGAGGAGACGGACGCGGCGAAGCTGCCGCCCGCCGGGAAGCATTGGGACGCCTTCATGAACCACAACTGGCTGCCGTCGCTGGCGAAGAAGTACGGTGCGGAACTGTGCGACCAGCGCGCGTTGTGGAAGGCGTATCTCGCGGAGCACAAGCTGGAGCCGAAGGCGCTGCTGCGCGACAGCGTGCATCTCAACGCGCACGGCGAATGGTTCATGGCCGAGTGCGTGCAGGCTTACTTCCGCTACGACCCGAAGCTCGGCGCGGCGCCCGCCGATGCCTGGGTGAAGACTTACGAGGTCGGCGAGGATGTGCGCTGGGCCGAAGGCAAGCTGCGACTGGAGTTTGAAGGCTGTCGCGTGGAAGTGATTTGCAAGTCAGGCGCCGCCGCGCCCGCTGCGGTGCAGATTGATGGACGCAAGCCGTCGGAGTTCGCGGAGCTGTACGGCTTCACGCGCGCGGTGACGAAGCCCGAAGGCAAGTGGCTGGTGAAGTGGCCGGTCATCGCGCCCATCGGCTCACAGGAATCGTTGCTCGTCGAGGACTGGTCGCTCGCCGTTGCGAAGGACGCCGGGAGCGACAAGCTGTTCACCTTCATGCTCACGGGATCAAAGACCGGCGCGGATGGCGCAGGCCGCAGCGACGCGCGTTTCGTCTCGAAGTCCGGGCGGATCGTCATCGAGACGAACGATTGGAACGTGACTTACGCCACGAGCCTCGCCGGCATCAAGCCCGTGCCGGACAAGTTCGACGTGAAGTGGAAGGTCGAGCCGCACTTCACTGATGAGTTCACCTCGCCCGGCGTGAAAGACCCGGCCCTCGAAACCACCGTCACGCTCGCGCAAGGTTTGCCGAACACGAAGCACACGCTGGAAATTTCCGGCGGCGAAACGACGCCCCTCGCGGCCATTCGTGTCTATCGTCCGGCGCTCGTAGCGAGGAGCAACGCGGTGCGCGAGGGCAAAGCAGCGCCCGCCCGCCCGCGATGACCGCGGCTGATGCGGCACCGCCGTCCACAGGAGCGCCCGAAATGGTGGGTCGGAATATCTTTGGCGGTTTGAAATACGGGCGGACGTTTCGCCGTCCAAAGCCGCCAACACGCTCAAGCATGAAGAAGCCACACCGCAAAACAGGTTCCGCACGACGATGGGGAGGCTCGTGGCGAAGCTCGCTTTGATTGAATGATGAGCCGCCCCTCATTGATGATTTCGTGCGCGCTGCTGCTGGCGCCGCTCTGGCTGGGGTGCGGGAGCGCATGGGCGGCAGCGAGAATCCCGGCGGGCTTTGACAAAGTCGCGCAACCGTTTCTCTCGGAACATTGCGTCCGCTGCCACGGCGAGAAGAAGCAGAAGGGGAATCTCCGGCTGGACGCGTTGCCCCGGGATTTCGCCGCGCCGCTCTCCGCCTCGCATTGGGCGGATGTGATGGAGCGGATCAGTTCCGGTGAGATGCCGCCGGAGGAGGAGCCGAAGCCGAAGGCGGAGGACGCGGCGCGCGTGGTCGAATGGATCGCGCAGCAGCTCAAGGACGGCGAAGCGGCGCGGCTGGCGAAGCGCGAGCGCGTGACTTTCCACAAGCTGACGCGCGAGGAATACGCGAACACGGTTCGCGATTTGCTTGGAGTGAATTTTGACGCGACCGATCCGACGGGCCTGCCGGAAGACCCCAACTGGCAGGGCTTCGAGCGGATTGGTTCAGTGCTCACCGCATCCCGATCCTGGACATCGTGCGAGAGGAATTTCGAGACTGGCAGGTTTTTCTGCTCACACACGACCGCACTTGGTTCGAGGTCGCCCAAATCGCGACCGCGCGCGATGCCAATTGGACGAGCTTTGAAATGCATCCCCGGGCCAAAGTAGAAAACAATATCGCCTACGACGCTCCTTGGGTTCACCGGCCTGCACACGGAACCAAGGATGTCAAAGATGTGGCCGATGACCACATTGCGAAGGCGGAATATTTCCTGACG
>JANOAY010000700.1:0-10880 GCA_031411375.1 Pedosphaera sp.
CGCGCTGGCGACCTATCGCAAAGTTCTGCGCGGCGAACGCATCGGCGGAACTTAAAAGGGCAGCACCTTCCAGTTGAAGAGGCGCTCCAACATCCAGACGCTGGCGACCGCGCTGACCAGCACAGAGCCGAACTTCAAAGCCAGCGCGCGGTAGCCCCACGAACGGCGCAGACCGAACGCGAGCGGCACGAAGACCAGCACGATGGCGAGTTGGCCCAGTTCAACCCCGACGTTAAATCCCAACAAGCCGAGCGCCAGTCCGGAGCCCTGCATTTCCAGATCGCCAAGCACATTCGCGAAACCAAACCCGTGAATCAGCCCGAAGCCAAAGGCGAGCAACCAGACGCGGCGGTGTAAAAGCGGCCAGACGTTGTTCAGCGCGGCGGCGATCACAGACGCCGCGATGCTCGCTTCCACGAGGCGCGAGGGCAGGCTAACCACGTTCAGCGCGGCGAGGCTCAACGTGATCGAGTGGGCCACGGTGAAGGCGGTGACGATTTGTAGCACGTTCACCAGCGCGCGGCGCAGCGTGGCTTCAGGAATCCAGCGTCCGTCCTCGCGCCGCAACACGCCGGGGAGCAGCAGCGCGATGAGGAACAGGATGTGATCAAAACCAATCCAGATGTGCCAGACGCCTTCCTTGACGAAGGCGGCGAAGGAGTTGGAGTGCGCAATTTCATCGAGCACAAATTCCTGCCGCGCGTGGTCCGGCGCGAAGATCGCCGTGCGGGTTTGCGCGCCGATGTTCAAGCGCAGCAGCCCGCGATGCTGAGAATCACGGTCGAACAAAGCCTGGTAGTGCAGGCCCACGATGGCGGGAGCGACCGGCGCTTCGCAGGAGAAGCGCACGACCGCGTAGGCTCCGTCGCTGTGCTGATCGACTGCGTGCGTCACGTTGCGCAGTGATGCGGATTGTCCGTTGAGGGTAACGCTGAGCCGCGACTGCGCGTAGGCGGCTAGCGAGTCTTGTTTCGCGCGGAGTTCGCCCCAAGTTATTTCGCCATCGTCGTTGGCATCGAGACCGATGGCTTCTTCCAGATCGCGCAAGGCAAAATCCCAGCGCCCGCTGATGTTTGTCCCGGTGACGTCGAGCGTGAGATAGCTGTCACTCGGTTTGTGCGCGTGCGCGAGCAGCGCGATGAAGCAGACCGTCGCCACGATGAGCCGGACGAGCACGGGGGCAATGAAGTGATGTGAAGAGAGCGTGTTCATCATCATCTGCTGGCCGTGCGGAGCAACTGCTCTACCTGCACGTCCTCAAGTTTGTTGGTGCGCACGAATTGCCCGACGTGGTGGCGCATGGTGTGGTCACGGGCGGCGAGGGCGGCTTCGAGCAGAATTCGCACGTCGGCGGGTTCGCGCTGGACAGAAAAGTTTTCGGTGGCGAGCGCGAGTGCTTTCGCAGGGTTGCCGAGCAGGTGCAGTTGAAAGCGGGCTTCTTCGCGCTGATGCACTTTGTCGCCGCGCTGGGCGCTGGCTTCAAAGCGCGCGGTCAATAAATCGATGTGTTCGCGTGCCTTCTCGTCGCCGAGCGCCTGCTCGGCGAGCGCCAGGCGCAGCAGCAACGAGTCGGCGCGCGTTTCATCCTTGAGCAGTTCGAGGACGCGGCGCGGTTGTTTTTGATCGAGCAGGAAGTCGGCGTACGCACCGAGCAGATACGGATCGCGTTCGCCGAGGGCGAGGGCCGATTTGAAATGCGCCTCCGCCTCGGTGGTGCGGCCAAGACGTGCCGCGATTTCCGCCAGCAACGTGACGGCCCAAACCCGTTCGTTGGGTGAGGCGTTGGGGGCGCGTTGCAGGCGTTCGTGTAGTGTTTGATAAGCGCCGCTCGCTTCGCCGGTGAGACTTCGCACGCCACTGAGGCAGGTCACGGCGATCAGTTCACTCGTGAGTTGCGGCAACGGCTCGCAGGCGCGGCGCGCTGCGGCGTAGTCACCGAGAACTTGAAGAACCGTGGCGCGAGTGAGCCAAGCCTGGGCATGGCGCGGATCGAGGGCGAGCACGCGGTCGAGATCCGCGAGCGCCGGGGCAAAGTGGTGCGTGCTCTGGAGAATCGTCGCGCGCAGAACGAGAATTTCGACCGGGGCGTTCGTTTGTTTCCACCACGCGGCCAGCACGGATTCCGCCTGGCCCAGATACCGCGGGTCGGAAGTCTCGCGGCTTTTCGCGATGAGCCGTCGCGTCAGGAGCGTGGCGAGGCGGACATCCTGCGGACTCTGCTCCCACTCGCGCCGAAGCTGGCGGAGTTCGCGCGTCTCCTTATCGACGGGGCCGCTTCGCAAGCGCTCCAACACGACCGAATCGTTCGTGGGAATGAACGGTGCGGCTCCCGCCCCAGTGCAAAAAAGCCAGTACGCCAGGCTGCACGCGAAGGCTCGGAACCGGAATGTTGAAGGCCGTATCATGATGCCAGGTAATGGCCAGCCGCTGCGCTTGGTTTTTGAGTTGCACGGAAACATCTCCATTTGAAATTGAACGCGGGTGCCGCACCTAAACCCATCCTGTTGCGACACCCGCGTTGCTCACCAGTCACCAGACATTATTCGACGCGGAACATCACGTTCGTGGCGTTGACCATGAAGTCAGCAAACCGGACCGGGCGGTCCGTCTTCAGCCGGTAGAATCCATTCGGGCCGGATTCTTTGGGGCCGGTGATTTTCTTGGTGCTTGGATCATAGGTGGCGGACTTGCTGGTGTAAGGCCCCTGCACACTGCTCGCCGACTGGAGCGTGATCGTGACCGAAGGCTCATTGGGCGAACCGGGGATGGGCGTGTTCAAATACGGGAACACTTGCTTGAACATGCCGGCGTTGACCGTGGCTCCGTCCGTGAACGGCAACTGGCCGGACGGCGCGTCGTTCGAGTTCAGCAACTTGCCCATCACTACGCGGAGCGCGACGTCCACGATGTCATCACCGGGGCGACGGCCGTTCGGGAAGCCCGCCACATCGCCGGCGATCACGCCGAGATTATTCTGTGCCGACGCCGGCACCGCCGCGATGCCCGTGTTCAAGCGCAGCAGTTCGCCCACGCCGCCATCCGCATTGAGCGTCGGCACGCCGGTGAGGAAAACCGTGACGAGGTCGGTGCGCGGGAAGTTCGTTGGAGCGCGCACGCCCGCCGCACCGAAGAGCAATTCCACCAAGGCCGGCAAGGTCGGATGCGTGACGTAATCGATGAACTGAGGATCACCGCTCGGCTCGCTGGCGTTAAATTTATCTTTGTCCTGCAAGCCAATCACGACTTCGTTGACCAGCGGCTGCCCGAGGCGCGAAAGCTGCACGAGGTTCGTTCCATCAATTTTGCTCGCCGTCGTCCATCCGGCAATGATGCCGTTCGACGAGGCCACCAGCGCACTCTTCGGAATTTCCAGAATCAGCGAGGTCACGTTCTTGTCATTCAAGCTGTCCTTCGCGCCATCCACTGGTCCGAGCGGATTGCTGTAGTTAACGAGGTCGAAGGTCTCGCCCAAATTCACGACGAACGGATCTTTGCGCTGGCCGACAAAGAGACGGCCGGGGACGGAGCTGCCGGGAATGTTGACCGTGTAGATGTAGGAGTTCGCATAGGCTTCGTAGTCCGGAATCGTCTTGTTGCCGATGTTGTCCACCGGCTTGGTGAACGACGTTGAGCCATTCGACGCATTCGTGAGAGGCGTGCTCAATCCGGTGCGGCGCGGCCCACGAATCACGTTCACAGAGTATTGCTGGCTGACATTCAGCGCGGCGTCATTGCCGGCGAAAATCTGCCCGGCCTGGATGAGCGGAATGGAATTGGTGCGCTGGTTGCCCGCCGGGCCGATGGGCAGCGAGATGTTTTTGAAAAGGTTGCCGAAGCGAAACTGGAACGTCAGGTCTTCCGCCGCGTTGCCATTGTTATCGATGTGAATCTCATACACCGCGTTGGTCTCGAGCTGGAAGTAGTTGGGACCGCCGTAGGCGTCCTGCAACGGAATGTAATTCGCGACGATGGTCACAAAGTCCTGCCGGTTGCTCTCGTAGCTGTTGAACATGTAGAAGTCCGTCGCATCGAGCTTGGGGCTGGACGTGATCATCGGAGCTTCGCGATGACTCGAAGCCAGGACGTGGAGGGCACCCGCACCGGCGAGGCACGCCGTCGTCAGGGCCAAAGCACTTTTCAATTTCATAATTTATTTTGTTTCTGCGTTTGCTGCACAGCTTTCCTTGAACGCTGTCTGCATTGGCTAACGAACGGTTGGCGCCGGCAGATGCAATTGAATGGAAAATACTTCGCAGCGCCGTGCGGAGTGGACGGCGCGCTTTGAACTCGGAAAACTTCTCGTCTTTCTTTCTGCTGGCTCCAGCTTCCCGCCTTCGTTTAAGACCTCTCCGTCAACCCCAGAAATTTTATGAAGCAACATTTTTCTCGTCGCTCGTTCGTGAAGCAGACGGCGCTCGCCGCCGGTGTGTTTGCCATCGCGCCCTTCCACATCGGCTGTAGCACGACCCGGAAGGCCGGGGACAAAATTCGCTTTGTCCAGATTGGCTGCGGCGGACGCGGTGCCTCGTCGCATCTGCCCGCCGCGCAAGCCGAGGAACTTGTCGCCATCGTCGATCCCGATGTGACCAAGCACGCCAACGTGAAGAAATGGCTGCAAGGCAAAGGCGGCAATCCCGACCAGCTCCAGGTCTTCACCGATTACCGCAAAATGTTCGACAAGGTCGGCAAGAACATCGACGCCGTGTTCATCGCCTCGCCGAATCACCAGCACGCTCTGCCTGCGCTCATCGCCATGGATCTCGGCATCAACGTCTATTGCGAGAAGCCCGTCTGCCACGACATCGGCGAGGCCCGCGCCATGCGCAAGATGGCGGCACACACCAAAGTCGCGACGCAGATGGGCAACCAAGGCCATTGTGAAGACGGTTACCGCAAGCTCTGCGAATACATCTGGAGCGGCGTCATTGGCAAAGTCACCGAGACGCATAGCTGGACCAATCGCGCCAACGGCGGCGAAGGACCGCGTCCGCCGAAGGAAGCCCCGCCCGCCGGACTCGACTGGGAGTCATGGATTGGCCCCGCGCCCTATCGCGATTTCCACAGCGACCTGCATCCGCACTCGTGGCACGGCTGGTATGACTTCGGCAACGGCTCCATCGGCAACATGGGCTGCCACGTTCTCGACGGCGTTTACTGGGCGCTCAAGTGCGAGCACCCCACGAGCATCGAGGCCGAGCAACTGCGCGGCGGCAGCGACGAGCGTTACCCCATGGGCAGCCGCGTGCGCTGGGACATTCCCGCCCGCGCCGACATGCCCGCGTTGAAAGTTTATTGGTACGAAGGATTGAACGAGAAGACCACCGGCAAGCCCTCCGGCAACTTGCGCGCCGTCAAAGGCGACGACCGCAACATGCCTGCGCTTCTGCTCGAACTGCGCGCGAAATATCCCGACGAAGGCCTCGACGCGGGCGACAGCGGCACGCTCTACGTCGGCGACAAGGGCGTCATTTTCACCGGTACCTACGGCGACAAGATGCACATCGTCCCCTACGAGAAAATGAAGGAAGTGCCCGCGCCGCCGAAAATCTTGCCGCGCCCGAAAGGCGTCTTCGTGGACTTCCTCGACGCCGTGCGCGCGGGCCAGACCGAAACCGCCGTGCCTTTCGACTACGGCACGCGCCTCACGGAGTTTGCCATTCTCGGCAACCTCGCGATGAAAGCCGGTGCCGGCAAGAAAGTGGAATGGGACGGCCCCAACATGAAGGTGAAGAACCTTCCGGAACTGAACGCCTGGGTCTCACGCCCCCCGCGCGCCGGGTGGAAAGCCTGACCCGCTCCCGCTCCTCCTCTCCCTCCGCAAATAAAAAAAAACCCCGTCCCACTCGGGACGGGGCCACCACCGGTTGACCACCGAACTAAAATTTACGGTCCCGGCGGCGGAGGCGGCGTCGGATCTTCCGGGTCCGGCGTTTCGCCTTCGCCGAAGACATACACCACACCCCAGCGCCGGCACTTCACCCGCCGGCTCGAGGCCACCTTGTCCTTCCGATAGAAAAATTCCACCGTGTCCGCCAAATCAATCGCCAGCGCCAGCGCCTCGGGATACAACGCCATCGCTTCCTCCTGCTCCCGATCCGTGTTGGTCAGCGCCCCCTTGCTCGCCGCCCACGCCGCGTTGAAATCCACCGCCGCCGCCTCCACCTCGTCCCGCGTCGGATTCGTCATCACCTGATACAGCGCGCCTTCCGCCGTCGCGCGCGCCAACTCGCCCGACAACACCTTGGCCGCCGCCTCCGCCAGTTCCTCATACGAACCCATCGGCGGCAGCACCGGGTTGCTCACATCCCGGCCGTAAAAGCTCCGCGACCCCGCCGCGAACGCGCCGCGCGTGATGCCGTTGTCCAGCGCCTGATGAAAATGCGAGACGAACATCTCCAACCGCGCCGCCTTCTGCGACGTGGCGCTGGTGAGCGGCGCCTGCAAGGCCAGCGCGTGGTCCGCCTCGCTCGACTCCTTGATGAACCGGTTCAGCAAACTCGTGGGCACCGTCGCATCCAGTTGCGCGAACTGCGCCGCCGAGATCGCGCGGTCTGCCACGACCGGCGTGGCCAGGTATTGATCGCGGGCGGCCTTGCAGGCGCGCAGCACAGAAGCCGTGGTGTTAGGAAGCCGACGAAAAGGCATAAATTTGAGAAGAGTTGAGGTTCCACTGTCTGCCGCCACCAGTCGCGCCCACCCGGGCGAAACCAGCCCGTCCACAGACCCCACTTGGGACGTCCGGGACGCCCCCTGTAAGTCCGCAGACCCCACTTTTGGCGTAAAAAGTGGCTCCTGCAGGTCCACAGGGGGCACTTTGGCCGGCCAAAGTGCCCCCTGTGTACTTAAAATCGGCACTTTTGCCGCCCAAAGTGGCCCCTGTGGACCTGTTTTCACCCCTTTGGACACCCAAAATGCGGCTTAACGAATTGAAAACACTGGGTTTGCCACCGAAATGACCAAAAAGCGACAGTCCGGGAGCGCTTTCCAAGGCCCGCGCCGCGAGGGAGAACCGTTCAGGACAAAAGCCGAGGGCGGGAAAAACATTCCGAGCAATGACATAAACTGGAACGCCCCAGCGCATGTAAGTGAGTGATGTGCGGCGACTCTAAAAATTTCTGATTTTGAGTCAAGCCCTACGATAAGGAACTTGGGTGAATTAGCGATGCGACCCGAGATGTGAGTCTGAGGCGCGGAGTAAGATGTTGTGCGTGGCGGAATCCCAGTCCGTGATGGCGCGGACAAGCTCGACAGAAGCGACGTGTCACATACACTGCCGCACCAAACATCCAGATATGACGCTTCAACAATTCGACGGACGCATGATTGAAGAAGAGCAGCAGTTTCTTGAGATGTGTCTGGAATTCCGTGTGTGGGATAAACTGGAGGGTGGTCAAGTCCTGCCGACCCGCGCAATTTCTTTTGCCGAGGCTTTGATTCTCGATTTATCGCGTGAGGCTACGAAGGCTCGAATTCAATCGGACCCAGCCGGAGCTGCCGCTGTATGCGAGGTCGTGCAGGCACGTATCCATGATCGCAACACCAGACCAGTTCTGGCCGCAGCGATGCCGTGCAAAAATCTGACGCCATTCTATGTCATGAGTTCGCTGGTGCTCGACGTTCCACCAGAAGAACTAGAAGCGTTTGAAAAGATGCTCCTCGGCGATGAGTGACGATCGGAAAATTCGATTTCAAAACAAGGAACTCGGTCTCCTTTCAATTGAACTCCTTTACCGAATGACGATGCGGGGTGACATAGATCACACGGCGGAGTTTTGGTCGGAGAGGAGGCAGGCGTGGTGTCTTTTGGCAGGAATCATATTCGATCTCTACCCTTCACGAATCGATGACTTCCGAAAATCCGGAATTAGGAGAGTCGAAATCTTTGGGTCTGGTTCGAAGAATGATTGTCCTGAATGTGCAGCCCTTCAGGGAATAATTTACTCAATAGACGATGTACCAGGATTGCCACCCGCGAACTGCACTTGCATCCCGTGGTGTGGCTGTATCGAGCTCGCTGTTAAGTGATATCGTTTGCCCCCCGCGATAACCAGTTGCAGGCAACGCCCCTCACGCGGGCTTGGGATTGAAGATGTAGCCTTTGACGGATTCGCCGTTGCCACAGTGCGGGCAGCAGATGATGAGGTATTTGCCGTTCACGTCCATGCCGTTGCCTTCGCGGGCGTCCCAGCTCTGCTGGCATTGCAGGCAGGTGGCGCGGGCCGATTGCAGCGGGATGTTGAGTTGATTGTGTCTGGACCCGAACCGGGGCTGCTGCACCACATGCCAGCGCAGGTGCTCAAACCGGAAACAGGCCGTGCTCACTTCATGCATGGCGAAAGTCTCTACCGAAGTCTCCGAAGGAATGAAAAGCCCGAACTCACAATTCCTCGGTGCGCTTGAAGGGCAGGCCGCGTTCGCCGTGGTAGAGCGCACGCAGGCGGCGGTCGCTGGAACTGCTCGGGCGGCGGATGATTTCCGGCGCGACCTTGTTCCCGGTTTCGCGCCGCGCGCGGCGGCCCGCGAGCCAGTCTTCCCAGCGCATGACCTCATTCATCGGAATCACCGGGACTCCGGACTTGGAGAGCTTGGGCTGGTTCATCAATCAGTTCCTTCACTGTAGGTGTTGACGCCGTCGGTGATTCTCAACTGGGCCGCGTCGTGCGAGGAAACCACGAAAGCGAACAGGATCAGAAGCAGGAGGACACGTCTGGTTTTGTTGGCCGCGGCTTGCGGAACAGGCGCGGCCCGAAGAAAGCGAGTGCGGCCAGTCCTGCCAAGGCGAAGGAGGAAGGTTCGGGAATCGGCGCGACGTTGAGGGAAAAGTCGAGAAGGTTGTTGAGCGGAACGGGAGGGCCATTCAGCGGGCCGACGAGAAAAGGCGCGGACTGGCCGCGGGGCGCGCACTCGCCGCTGATGCAATTGCCGAAGGCGTCGTAATTGCCCGCCGCAATCATGGCTTCGTAACTGGGAAAGTTCCCGAACCAGACGCGAATCTGCGCGGCGAGATAGGTGCCCGGGAGCGTGCCCACCACCGGGATGGTGCCGCCAATGAAGCGTCCGGGGAGGACGGACATGTTTGTCACCGCGAGAAGGGAGCCGGAAAAAGAAAAGGGAGAGAGGTTGTTGGTGTCGAGGCTGTAGTAGAGTCCGACGCGATAGTTGGTGTTGTTCAGCAGCGTGCCGCCGACCGGTCCCACGTCATAGATTCTCCCCACGCCCACGCCTGTGTTATTGAAGCTAATCGTGCCTTGGGCGAAAGCGACGAGGGGGAAAACCAGCAGTGAGATCAAGAGGGGCAGCTTTGATTTCATGCCCGGATGATTACACCGAGTCGCGGCCCTCGGTCAATGCCGGCGGCGGCTGTCTAAGCCTTGTAAGCGTCCATCCCCACGCAGGAGCACATCACGTTGCGGTCGCCGAAGACGTTGTCCACGCGGCCGACGGGCGGCCAGTATTTGGCGTCGCGCAAAGTCTTCACCGGGAACGCGGCCTGGGCGCGGGTGTAGGGGCGGTTCCAATCGTCGCCGGCGATGACGTCCGCGGGGTGCGGGGCGTTCTTCAGCGGGTTGTTGGCTTTGTCCCATTCGCCCTTTTCGATGCGCTGGATTTCGCCGTGGATGGCGATCATCGCGTCGCAGAAACGATCCAGCTCGGCCTGGTCTTCGCTCTCGGTCGGTTCGACCATCAGCGTGCCGGGCACGGGCCACGAGAGCGTCGGCGCGTGGAAGCCGTAATCCATCAGGCGCTTCGCGACGTCCTCGGCGGTCACGCTCTTGTAAGGGCGCAGATCGAGGATGCACTCGTGGGCGACGGTGCCGTGCGTGCCTTTGTAGAGCACGGGGAAGTATTTCTCCAAACGGCGCGCGACGTAATTCGCAGTGAGGATGGCGACCTTCGTGGCTTCGGTCAGTCCGTCCGGTCCCATGAGGCGGATGTAAACCCACGGGATGGTGAGAATGCTCGCGCTACCCCACGGCGCGGCGCTGATGGAGCCGATGGGATTTTCGCCGCCGAGATTCACCACGGCGTGGCCGGGAAGAAAGTCCGCGAGATGATCCGCCACACAAATCGGGCCCATGCCCGGCCCGCCCCCGCCGTGCGGAATGCAGAAGGTCTTGTGCAAATTCAAATGGCACACGTCCGCGCCGATGTCGCCCGGGCGGCAGAGGCCGACCTGCGCGTTCATGTTCGCGCCGTCCATGTACACCTGCCCGCCGTGCTCCTGCACGATGGTGCAAATTTCCTTCACCGTTTCCTCGAACACGCCGTGCGTGGAAGGATAGGTGAGCATGAGGCACGCAAGGTTGTCCTTGTGCTCAACAGCTTTGGCGCGGAGGTCTTCGACGTTGATATTGCCGAGTTGATCGCACGCGACCGCGACGACTTTCATTCCGGCCATCACGGCGCTGGCGGGATTGGTCCCGTGCGCGGACGTGGGAATGAGGCAGATGTTGCGATGCGATTCCTCGCGGTCGGCGTAATACGCGCGAATGACCAGCAGGCCCGCGAGTTCGCCCTGCGAACCGGCGTTCGGCTGCAACGACGTGGCGGCAAAGCCGGTGATTTCCGAAAGCCACTCCTCCAGTTCGGCAAACATTTGCTGATACCCGCGCGTCTGCGCGAGCGGTGCGAAGGGATGCAGCTTGCCGAACTCGGGCCACGTCACCGGATACATCTCGGCGGCGGCGTTGAGTTTCATCGTGCAGGAGCCGAGCGGAATCATGCCGTGGCCGAGGCCAAAATCTTTCGCTTCGAGCCGCTTGATGTAGCGCAGCATCTCGGTCTCGGAATGGTGCGTGTTGAAGACGGCGTGCGTGAGGAATTTCGATTTACGCGCGTGCGGGGCGGCAATTTCCACTTCGGCTGCGGCCGCGAGATGG
>JANOAY010000701.1:0-6039 GCA_031411375.1 Pedosphaera sp.
GCCCTCGGCTTCATGTCCCCTGTGGACTTTGAAAACCAAACCAACTAAATAGCCCGTGTCGCTGCCCACCACCCGTCCACGAAATCGAGTCAGGCTCAGACTATAGAAACCGAACTATTCCTCCAAATCCTCAACGAAATATCGGACGGCAAAATTAGTGTCGAAGCGACCGCCCCATTAAACGCCATTTTTGAGCAGGGTTTAGAGCCGCTAGACTTCGAGATAGCACTCTACAGCCTTGAGGCTACCACAGGCCGCAAAATCGCTCAGGCCTTTTACAAGGACACCATCGACGTTCACTTGACCAAGCCTATCGCCAGTTTCCTCCGCCAGTATCTCTCGTAGTCCGTGACTCGTGACCCACCTTACATCACGAAGGTCTTCAAGAAGTTTCGCAAATCCGCTCAGTGGGAGCACAAAGAAGCCAGTGAACCCGGCCCCAATTAACCGCCCAAATACTATGGCAATCCGTAAGCCACGTCCGAAAGTCCATAACCATCCAGCTATCACGATTACGCGCATAGCTTACGCAGCCTCGGAGCTTGTCTATCTCGCCTACGCCAACAAACCGCTCCGCTACGAGCACGGGGACTCACGCATTGCCTACATCGGCACCACCAAGAACGGTGTCTGGCGCGTCGCCTGTTCCGCAACATGGAAGGCTCAAGACCTTTTCACCCGCAAAGGAGTGCACACGTTGGAGTTCTTCCTCATCGCGGCACCTCGACACGGCAAGCATACCACCTACCGCAAGCTTGAGCGCGCGCTTCTCCTCCGCTTTCGGGAGCGCTACGGTTCTGTCCCCGCCGCAAACAAGCAAGGAAAGCGGCTGAGCTGGCGAGCCGACGACAACGTGTTCACACACGCAAGCATCAACAAGATAATCGAGGACTTCGCCTGATAACCGAATCGCCTAACCATGCCCTGCGGCGACCCCGGCCCTCGCTCACTCCCTTAAACTCCCCTTGTCCACCGTGGGGAAATCCGCCGGGACTTTTTGCGTGACCGCGCCGGTCGCCGCCCATTCGGTCCCGCGCTGGAAGGTGGTGATGAAGCCCACGCACTTCTGCGCGTTGAATTCCTTCCCGTTGTTATGCCCCAGCGCCGTGTGGAAGACGCGCCCCGACCCGAAGGGAATGACCATGAGCAGCGGCTCGTGTTCGCCGGAACCGCCGGATTCCTTGGTGGACATGGCGCTGGCGAGGACGGTCACGTTCTTCGCGGGGCCGCGCAGGCGGTCGTAGAGTTCGTCCTTGGCGTGCAGCCATTCCGCCGGCAGCCCGGTCATGATCGGATGCGCCGGCGCGCGTGTGTCCATGACGAAGGCGTGCTGCTGCCCGTGACTGCCGCCGCGCCCCGCCGTGGTGTCGTGGACAAATTTCCCGTCGCGCAGGCGCAGATACGGGCCGGACTTTTCATTGCGCCCTTCCCAGCCGCCCACGCCAATCATCTCGTTGTATTCCTTCCAACTGGCGAACGCGTTGTCCGCCGCATGGACGCTGACGAAGCCGCCGCCGTTCTTCACGAAGGCCACGAAGGCGTCCTGCGTCTCCTGCGGCCACGGCTGCCCGCTGTAGTTGGAGATGAGGACGCGGTAGTCTTTGAACGCGGGCTTGAAGGTCGTCATGTCGCCGCCTTTTCCCGGCGTGGTAGCGACGTCCACGGTGAACAGGCCGGTGTCCTCCAGCACCTTCTTCAAATGCGGCGTGGTGGTGGTGAAGTCGTGGTTGTTCTGCCCATCAATGATGAGCGCGCGCAGGGCGGCGGCGTGGAGCGGCAGGGCAGCGAGGAGCGCGAGGAGGAGGAGCGTGAGTTTCATGGGCCGAAGGATGGCCAGACGGCGGGCGAGTGCAAGCGGGGAGTCGGGGCAAGTAATCAGTAACTCAGGCTCAGACAGGCTGCGAAGCTCGACGGCTCCACTGAATACTGATTACTGACTTACTGATTCACTCCCCACACGGATGCGTCCCGTCGCGAGCGCGACGTTGACACGAGAATTCTCACCGCATAGTTTCGCGCATCGCTTAACCCTGTTAGGACAGTAGGAAAACAAAAACATGTTGCTGCGTATCAGTTTGATCCTCGCGATTCTGGTGGGAGCCGGAACGATTTTCGTCACGCAAAAAATGGCGCGCGAACACTTCACCGCCATCCGCGATTCCCGCGATGAAAACATCAAGGGCCGCGCCACCGAAAAATCCCGCGCCGAAAAAAGCGAGCGCGAACACACCGCCACCAAGCAGGTGCTGACCCAGACCAAGGACACCCTCACCAAGACCGAGGAAGAACTGAACGGCACCAAGCAGCAGCTTACCACCGCGCAGGACGCGCTGGCCAAGACGAAAGCCGACCTCTCCAAAGCTGTTGAAGATCGCAAGGCCGCGCAGGCCGAACTCGCGAAGTGGGAAAGCACCGGCTACAAGCCTGAGGGCATCAAAGCTCTGGCGGACAACTTGAAGACCACGCAGGACGCGGTCGCCGCGCTGGAGGATGAGAAAAAGATTTTGAACCGCACCATCGCGGTGTTGGAGAACAAGCTGGAGATCATCGTGGGCAAGGATGATTACATTGTGAAACTCCCGCCGGACACCAAGGGCAGCGTCCTCGCCGTGGACCCGAAATGGAACTTCGTCGTTCTCGACCTCGGCTCGGACAAGGGCATGCTCGAAGGCGGCGTCCTCATGGTGCATCGCAACAGCAAGCTTGTGGGCAAAGTCCGCATCCGCGAAGTGATGGGCAACCGCAGCGTCGCGAACCTCATGGCCGGCTGGAAGCTCGGCGACATCGAAGAGGGCGACCAAGTCCTCTACTAAGATGAAAGCGTTCCGCATCATTCTTGGCCTGGCCGTCATCGCCCTCTTCTGCGCGGGCTGCCAGACCAACGAGTCGGAAAACGCCTCCGAACGTCCCTGGAACGCGCAGCAGGGCTGGCAGCACGGATTGCCCAGCAGCATCAATCAGGGGCGTTAACCCGCCGATGGCCGCCGTAGTGCGGTTCATCCAGTGCAGTTGTTAGCTTGTTCCGTCTTCCATTTCCCTGCCCCGAAAGCTTTGGGAAACTTGCTGTTGCAGCTTGGGGTGTGCTACGGTCGCGCCTTGTTCGTGAACAGCAACCTGATCCAAACGGCTTTGCTCGTCCTCAGCGCGGCCGTCCTACGGTTCAGCGCGGAGGCGGCTGAATTCACCGTGACCAGCACCGGCGACAGCGGCGCGGGCACGTTGCGCCAGGCGATCCTGGATGCGAACTCGTCGCCGGGCAAAGACCTCATCTCCTTCAACATTCCCGGTTCTCCGCCCTTCACCATCACGCCGCTGACCGGGCTGCCAAACATTTCTGATCCCGTGACCATCAACGGCTCGACGCAGCCGGGCTACGCGGGACTGCCGCTCGTCGGACTCGTCGGCACCAGCGCCGGCACGGCCAGCGGACTCGACATTCTGACCAGCAACACGACGGTGCGCGCGCTGTTCATCAACCGCTTCAACGGCAGCGGCATCCAGATTCAGAACGCCCACAACAATGTCGTCGCGGGCTGCTTCATCGGCACGTCACCCAACGGCGGGGCCGCGCTCGGCAACCTCGTCGCGGGCCTTGCCATTCTGAACGGGCGCAACAACCGCATCGGCGGCACCAACGCGACGGATCGCAATCTTCTCTCCGGCAACCAGACCGGCCTCTGGATTGGCGGACTCAGCGCAACGGGCAACGTGGCGCAGGGCAACATCATCGGCCTCGACCTCAGCGGCGCTGGCAAAATCCCGAACGCCAACAACGGCGTGCTCATCGGCTCGCCCGGCAACATCGTCGGCGGCACGGACCCGGCCGCGCGCAATGTCATTTCCGGCAACGGCCAGAGCGGCGTGTACTTGAACGATGCGGGGGCGAGCAATAATTGGATCGCCGGAAATTTCATCGGCACGACCAGCGACGGCGTCTTCGGACGCAGCAACCACATGGACGGGGTGACAATTTTTCGCGCCGCCCACAATCTCATCGGCGGCTCGGTGCCCGGCGCGGGCAATGTCATTTCCGGCAACGGCGAGCGCGGCCTCTACCTCTTCACCACCACGAACCAGCTCCACCGCAACCGCATCGAGGGAAATTTCATCGGCACCGATGTCACGGGCCGCACGAATCTCGGCAACCGTTTCGCCGGCGTCGGCCTCACGCTCGGGAATGACAACATCATCGGCGGCACCAACCCGCTCGCGCGCAACCTCATTTCCGGCAACGGCCAGAGCGGCGTGCTCATTGACTCGAACTCGGTGGCCAACGTCGTGGCGGGCAATTATCTCGGCCTCGACGTGACGGGCACGAACGCGCTGGGCAACGGCTTCAGCGGCGTGAACGTGTCCGGCGGCGCGAGCAACGTCATCGGCGGTGTCACCGAGGGCGCGCGCAATGTGATTTCCGGCAACGCGCAGAACGGCGTGTTCCTCTCCGGCGGCGCGGGCCACACCGTGGCGGGCAACTGGATCGGCACGGACTGGACCGGCGTGTTGCGCCGCGGCAACGGCAACAGCGGCGTGCGCGTCGAGTCCGCCGGCCATCTCATCGGCGGCGTCACGCCGCTTTCGCGCAACGTCATTTCTGGGAACACGAACAGTGGCGTGACCCTCAGTGGCGGGGGCGCGAGCAACAATGTCATCGCGGGGAATTTCATCGGCACGGGCTGGCTGGGGCTGACGGGTCTGGGCAACAGCTTTTACGGCGTGAGCCTGACCAACGCACCGCGCAACTTCCTCGGCACGGCGGAACCCGGCGGCGGCAATTTGATTTCCGGCAACGCCAACAGCGGCGTGTCCCTCGCCGGCCCCGGTGCCACCGGCAACAGTGTGCGCGGGAATTTCATCGGCACGGATGCCGGCGGCACGTTTGCCATCGCCAACATCGTGGGCGCGATCACGTTCTTGCGCGCCGGAACCAATTTCATCGGCGGCGCGGAGGCGGGCGCGGGCAACCTGCTTTCCGGCAATGAGAACGTGGTCGTGTACGTGGACAACTCGAACGGCAATGTGTTTCGCGGCAACTCGCTCGGATTGCGCGCGGACGGCGCCACGGCGCTGCCGAATTTCCTGCACGGATTTGAACTGCTGAACACGTCGGGCCGCAACGTCATCGGCGGCACCAAGCCCGGCGAGGGCAACCGCATCGCCAACACGCTCAGCGCCGTCGGCTACGACGGCGTGCGCGTGCGCGCCGGCTGCGTGGGCAACGTGATTCGCGGCAACTCGATCTTCAACAACGGCGGCGCACATCCGGCCGGACTCGGGATTGACTGGAGCACGGACGGCGCGACGGCGGCGAGCGAGCCGCGCTTCCCTGCCCTGCTCTCGGCCACCGGCCAGCACCTCACCACGATCAGCGGCTCGCTCAGCGGACTGAACAGCACCGCCTACACGCTGGATTTTTATGGCAACACCGCGCTCGACGCCTCGACTTACGGCGAAGGGCGGCGCTGGCTGGGCGCGCTGAACATCACGACGGGCGCGGGCGGCACGGCGAACTTCAGCCTCGCGCTCACGAACGCTTTCGCCACCGGCGGATTTCTCAGCGCCACGACCACGGACGCGGCGGGCAGCACCTCCGAGTTCGCGCTCGCCATTGCCATCACGCCCGCGGCCGACACGGATGGTGACGGGATGCCGGATGATTTTGAACTGGCGTATGGCTTGAACCCCAACGTCCCCGACGACGACCTCGACGCGGACGGCGACGGCGCGAGCAACCGGCAGGAATTTTTTGCCGGCACCAAACCGAACAACGCCGCGAGCGCGCTGCGCGTGACCATGCAGCCCGAGGCCGCGCGCACACTGCTCTTCGTGAACAGCGTGCCGGGCAAGACGTATCGCTTCATGGTCACGCCGGACTTGAACAGCCCGTGGATTCTGCTGCCCGAAGTTTTCACCGGCACCGGCGGTCCGCTGCGCGCGACGGACGCGGGCGGCAGCACCAACCGCTTCTTCCAAGTGCGCGCGGTGTGATTTTCAGTTAGTGGGGCAGCCGTCCCGGCTGCCACCAGTCCGACGGGCGTCCCG
>JANOAY010000702.1:0-6333 GCA_031411375.1 Pedosphaera sp.
GATCAACTCGCCGGGGCGGACCCCGGCGCGCCACTAAGCCACCGCCTCGAACCCTTGCGCCTGCGCCTCACCCCCGCGTTTGAAAAAGTCGCGCAAGCCGTCGCCGGAAAAATCACTGGCGAAAAACTCGCGACCGCTCTCCGCGCGCTGTGGCTCGAACTTGGCGTGGAAGAAACTTTGGAGCACTGGACCAAGGAGGCGCAGGAACTCACGCCGCAGAACGTCATCGTCCACGCCACCGTGTGGACGCAGATGAGCGGCTGGCTCGACAACCTCGCGCGCGCCTTTCGCACCACCGCGCTGCCGGTCGTCGAGTGGCTGCCGGTGCTCGAAGCCGGCCTGTCCGGCCTGACCGTGGGCGCGATTCCGCCCGCGCTGGATCAGGTGCTCGTCGGCACGATTGATCGTTCGCGCCAGCCGGAATTGCGACTGGTGCTGGTGCTGGGCTTGAACGAAACCATCTTCCCCGCGCCACCGCCGCGCGTGCCGATTCTCACCGAGAGCGAACGCGCCGCGCTCGCGGAAATTCTTTCCGCCGGCGAGAAGTCATTTGGCCTCGGCGTGCGGCAGCGTCTCGCGCACGAGCGCTACTTCGGCTACATCGCGTGCACTCGCTCGTCCGAGCGGCTCGTGCTGACTTGCGCCGCAGCGGACGCGCGCGGCACCGCGCTCAATCCCTCGCCCTTCCTCGCGCACGTCATGCGGCTGTTTCCTGAACTGGCGGAGCCGCGCGAAATGTTCTCCATGCCCGACTGGCGCGACGCTGAGCACGCCTGCGAAATCGCCGCGCCGCTCATTGATGGTGCGCATCCGCAGCTCGCGCCGCTTGGCGATCTGCCCGCGCTGGCCGGGTTGATCACGCGCGCCGCGCAGCTCAAGGACGCACTCCACGCCGGGCCGCTCGCGCGAGAGTTGGCCGAGCGGCTTTACCGCGTGCCGTTCCCCACGTCGGTCAGCGCGCTCGAAGATTTCGCCGCGTGTCCGTTCAAGTTTTTCGTGAAGCACGGCCTGCGCGTGCAGGAGCGGCAGGAGTTCGAGGTCGATCACCGGCAGAAGGGATCGTTCCAGCATGAGATTCTCGCCGAGTTTCATCTGCGCGCGACGGGCGAAGGAAGACGCTGGCGCGACCTGACGCCGGAAACGGCCGCCGCGCTCGTGCGGGAGATCGGTTTGGAAAAAATCCAGACCTTCGAGCGCGGCCTGTTCGACGCCAATGACTCGCGCCGCTTCGCCGCCGAGGTGCTGCTGCAAAATCTGGAACGCCTCGTCGCCACGCTGGTGACGTGGATGAAGCAATCAGACTTCGAGCCGCAGCGCGTGGAACTCGGCTTCGGTGTGGACGGCGCGGAACTGCCCGGCTGGGAAATTGATCTCGGCGGCGGACGCACGCTCGTGCTGCGCGGGCGCGTGGACCGCATTGATCTGTTCACGCCGCCGGGCGGCGGCACGACGCTGGCCGCAGTGATTGATTACAAATCGAGCGCGAAAAAAGTGGACGCGGTGAAGCTGCACAACGGTCTCGAACTGCAACTGCTCTCGTATCTCGGCTGGCTGCGGCAGGTGCCGCCGCAAGAATTCGGCGCGACCACGCTGGTGCCGGCGGGCGTGTTCTACGTCGGCCTGCGCGGCGGAATGAAGGGCGCGGGCTCGCGCGACGAAACTTTCGAGGAGCCGGACGCCGCGCGCCGTCGCGCCTTCCAGCACGCCGGGCGCTTCAATGAGAATTTCTCCGCACAGCTTGACCGCGCGGATTCCGGGGAACCGTTCGCCACGCATCACGCGAGCCGGAACAAGGTGGGTGCGGGCGAGTTCGCGCAATTGATCGCCGACGTGGAAGGACACTTGAAGGAGTTCGGCCACCGCATCCTCGACGGCGTGGTGGACATCGCGCCCTACCGCAAAGGCCAGGAGACGGCGTGCGGACGCTGCGAGTTCCAGGCCGTGTGCCGCTTTGATCCGTGGGTGGAACCGTTCCGATCTTTGAAACCGCTGCCGAAGAAAACGCCGGCGAAGAAAGCGAGGAAGGCGTGAGCACTTTCAACCCAGCTCAGCAACAGGCCATCGCCGCCAATGGCAACGTGCTCGTCTCCGCCGGCGCGGGCACCGGCAAGACGCGCACGGTGGTCGAACGCTGCCTGCGGCTGATCGGCGAAGGCGTGTCGCTGGAAAACATTTTGATGGTGACGTTCACCGAGGCGGCGGCGGCGGAAATGCGCGCACGCATCCGCAAAGCTCTCGAAGAAGCACGGAACCGCACAGCGGCGGGACCGGCTCTCGACTCTCGACCCTCGACTCTCGACGAGCAGATCGCCCTGCTCGACACGGCGCACATTTCCACGCTGCACAGTTTCTGCCTGCAACTGGTGCGCGATCATTTTCATGAGCTGCACATCGATCCGCAGGTCAGCGTGCTGGACGAAGCGCAGGCCGCGCCGCTCCTGCACCAGACGCTGGACGCGCTGCTGGACCGTTGCCATCGCGGCGAACTCTCCTTCGGCGCAGGCGTGCAACTGCTCATCCGCCAGTACGGCGGCGGCTCGGACGAGCGCATCCGCGCGCTGGTCATCCGGCTGCATCGCTACACGCAAACCCTGCCGCCGGACGCGCGCTGGTATGAACAGGAACTCCTGCGGCTCGACGCGCCGGAACCGGCCCAGTGGCGGGAAGACTTGCTCACCGCGTTCCACGACTGGCGGGAGGAATGGCGACCAGTCCTCGACGCATGTGAGCCGTGCGACAACATCACGGCGTGCGCGCGAGCTTTGGACGGAACGCCGGGCATTGCCCGGCATGAAGGCGCAGAAGCGGCTCAAGGCCGAGCAATGCCCGGCGCTCCGTCCGCCATGGCCGAGACGTTGGAAAAAGTCTGCGCCGCTGATGAACTGGACTGGCCAAAGGGGCGCAAGACGGAGTTGCGAAAACCGCTGCTGAAATTTTTCGAGGAAGCGGCGTTTCTCCGCTCGCTCGTCACGCCGCGCGAGGGCCGCGATCCGCTGGCCGATGATTGGAACTGGATGCGCGCGCCGATGCGCGTGCTGCTGTTGCTCGCGCAAAGATTCACCGAGGAATTCACGCAGGCAAAGCGCGCGCTGGGCGGCGTGGACTTTGCCGACCTCGAACAGCTTGCCTTGCAACTGCTGCTCGACGAACGCGGCGAACCCACGGCGGTGGCGCGTGAATGGCAGGCCAGGCTGGCGCACGTTTTCGTGGATGAATGCCAGGACATCAACGCGGCGCAGAACGCGATCATCCGCGCGGTCAGCCGGGGTGAGGGAGAACAGCGCGCTCTCAGTTCAACCGCTCAACCTGCTTCCAGCGGCAACCGCTTTCTCGTCGGCGACGTGAAGCAGAGTATCTACCGCTTCCGGCTGGCGGACCCGAAAATTTTTCGGCGCTACGAGGAGGCGTGGCGCAGCGGATCGGACGGCCAGCGCATTCCGCTGGCGGACAATTTCCGCAGCCGCGAGGGCGTGTTGAATTTCATCAACCCGCTGTTCACCGCGCTGATGCGGCCCTCGCTCAGCGGCGTGAGCTACGACGAGGACGCGCGGTTGCGTTTTGGCAATCCCGCCGGTCGCGCGCCGCTCTCGGTCGCGGCGCAGCCCGGCCCGCGCGTAGAGTTGCACGTCCTGCACAAAGCCGGCGCGGACGACAGCGGCGATTCCGAGGAGAACGGCGCGAGCGAAGAGACTTCCGCACAAGCTGCGGCACAGGCTCCGGTGGAAGACGTGCTGGCCATTGAGAAGGAAGCGCGACTGGTCGCGCGGCGGCTGCGTGAGTTGCGCGCGAGCGGTCACGAAATTTGGAACGAGGAGGCGAAGGCGATGTGCGCGGTCGAGTGGCGCGACATGGTGGTGCTGCTGCGCTCGCCGTCGTCGCGCGTCGAGACGTTCGCGAAGGAGTTCAGCCGCGCGGGCGTGCCGCTGGCGGCGGCGCGCGCGGGGTTTTTCTCGGCCATCGAAGTGCTCGATTTGTTGAACCTGCTGCGGCTGATTGACAATCCGATGCAGGACATCCCGCTCGCCGCCGTGCTGCGCTCGCCGCTCGTGGGTTTGTCCGTGGATGAACTGGCGACGGTGCGGATCGAAGCGCAGTGCGACAGCAAGACGCCGTTTTTCGCGGCGGTGCAGCAGTTCCTGCATCGGAGCGCCGGTCTCCAGACCGGCGCAGCATTCGCCGAAACGGCGCGCACGAAGTTGCAACAATTCTTCGCCCAGTTCACCCGCTGGCGCTCGCTCGCGCGGCAGACTTCGCTCTCGCACTGCCTGGAAACGGTGCTGGCCGAAACGCACTACGAAGCGTTGCTGCTGGCCGGTGCGCGCGGGCGAGAGCGCGTGGCGAACGTGAACCGTCTGCTCGAACTCGCACGGCAATACGACCCGTTGCAACGCCAGGGCCTGTATCGCTTCCTCCGTTTCGTGACCGAGCAGGAGGACGCGGAACTGGATCACGCCGCCGCCGCAGTGGAGACGGCGAACGCGGTGCGGCTGATGAGCATTCACAAGAGCAAAGGTCTGGAATTCCCCGTCGTGGTGCTGGCGTGTCTGGCGGGACGGTTCAACACCCAGGATTTGCGCGAGGACATTTTGTTGAGCGCGGAGCACGGGCTGTGCGCGAAGATTATTCCGCCGCACATCGAACGTCGTTACCCAAGTCTCGCGTGGTGGCTGGCGCGACGGCAGGAGACGCGCGAACTGGCCGGCGAGGAAATGCGCCTGCTCTACGTGGCCATGACGCGCGCGCGCGACACGCTGATTCTCACGGCCTTCGACAAGAGCAAACAGGCCGGCGCGCGCTGGAATGCCGACGGCGCGCCGAGCCTGACCGACCGCGAACTGACGCGCGACACGAGTTACTTCGCGTGGCTGCGGCGCTGGCTGTCGACGGTGACGAGCGACTCGAACTGGAGCAGCGACCGCGCGGGCGAGACGCCGGTGCTGCGCTGGGAATGGCATCGCGAGGAGGCGCCGGAGTTTGGGCAAACGACGGCGGAGATGGCACCGGTGGCGAACGTGATTGCTGACGAACAACCTGTTTTTCTCGAACCGCTGCGGCAACGGCTGACTTGGAAATATCCCTTCACGCCGGTCACGCATGAGGCGGCGAAATCCAACGTCTCGCTGCTGCGCCAGCGCGCGGAAGATGAGGAGGCGCGCGTGTGGTTCCGTCCGCGCCGCGTTCCGGCGAGCGGCTTGAATGCGGCGGACCTCGGCTCGGCGCATCATTTGTTTCTTCAGCATGTCGATCTGGCGCGTGCGGGGAGCCTGCTGGATTTGCGGAACGAGGCGGAGCGGCTGGTGAACGGTGCGCAACTGACACGCGAGCAGGTGGGCGCGCTGGACTTCGAGGCGCTGCTGAATTTCTGGCAGTCGCCGCCCGGACGCGAGATTCGCGCCGAGCCGCCGGGCAAAGTGCATCGCGAACTTCCGTTCACCGCGCGCTTCACGCTGGAGCAGCTGGCCGCGCTCGGCCTGGCGAAGACCGATTCACCGGAGGAATTCGTCATCGTGCAAGGCGTGGTGGACCTCGCGGTGGTGCGGAATGAGTCGATCACGATTCTCGATTTCAAGACCGACGCGTTTCACCGCGAGGAACTGGCGACGAAGGTGCGGCAGTACGCGCCGCAGCTCCGGCTCTACGCGTCGGCGCTGGGACGCATTTACGACAAGCCCGTGACGGGGCTGGCGTTGCATTTCTTGAAGCTGGGCGTGACGGAGAGGATTTGATTTGCACCGTTTGCGGAGCGCGGGTTTTCAACCCGCAGCAATGTGAAAAGTAGAGCGGTGTCCGCAAGTTCTCACGCCATCGGCCTGTGGACGTTGCTGCGGGCTGGAAAGCCCGCGCTCCTAGGAAATATTTCCATGCGCCCGGCCGCTTGGCCGTGTAGTCTTCACGCACATGAAAACTTTCAAACTCCTTGCCCTCGCTCTCGCGGCTGGCTCCCTGATTGTTGCCGCTGTTGCCGCTGACCAAAAGCCTGCCGCCAAGGCCAGGCCCTATCCGCTCAAAACCTGCGTCGTGTCCGATGAAAAATTCGGCGGCGACATGGGCGACCCGTACGTGTTCGTTCACGAGGGCCGCGAAGTGAAGCTGTGCTGCAAGGGCTGCCTGGATGATTTCAAGAAGGACTCCGCCAAGTACGTGAAGAAGATGGAAGCGGCGGAAAAGAAAGATGCTCCGAAAAAGTAGAACAACCAAACAAAGGAAAACTATGAAACACCTCACCATAATGATGGCCGCAGCGGTTCTCGCCCTCGGCCTGTTCACCGGCTGCGCCACCTCGGGCGGCCATCACGACCACGCCAAGTGCGGCGCGTGCTGCAAGGACAAGGG
>JANOAY010000703.1:0-7415 GCA_031411375.1 Pedosphaera sp.
AATCCACACGCCCACCGGCAGGACCACGCAGCAGCAGGGCGAAAGGCACGGGACCATGGCAAGGATCGTCGCCGTCATGACCAGTCCGTAACCTTGCAGCTTCCGCATTTTCGTGGAGGCGAAAATGATGAAACCGCTGACCGCGAGTCCGATCAGATTCAGCACCACGCCCACGCCGCCCGAGGTCATCTCGGCGAGCTGTTGCAACTGCGGCGGCAGACCTGGCCGGCCCGCCGCGCCCGCGCCGCCGGCCACCACGTTTGAAATCAGCGAAAGCACCGCCGCCACCGCGCATAAAATGCCCACGACCAGCAGCGCCGTCGCCGGGCCGCTCACCAATCGCGCCGCGTCCAGGTCCGGCGCTGGAGCCACGGACACCGTCTGGGCCGGCGCGGCAAATTCGGGAAACGACGAGAGCGAACGCCAGTCCGTCTGGCCCTCGGCCTGAAGGAGCGTCTGCCCGTTGGCCCGGCCTTCCGCCACCCAGCGGCGGATTTCCTCCGCGCTGACCGGCCCATATTCCTTCTGATCCGCTCCGATGATTTTATACATGCGTTTGCTCTTTTCAGTCTGGTTGCAAGATGAATGGCAGAAGCGACAGAGCGAGCCAACCGGAAAAATGGCTCAACGAGCACCGCGGTAACGCCGGTTTTCCAACCGGCAAGTTGCGAGACTTTCCAGTCTCGTGTTGCTGTTCTCCGCGTTTGAACTAACTCAAGCCGCTCAGTTTGGAACGGGAGGTTGGAAAACCTCCCAACCTGCCGACTGGAAAGTCGGCGTTACGTCACGCCGTCGCCAGCGCCGCGAGTTTTTTCGCCGCGCGTCCGCCGTCAATCAGTTCAGCCGCCAGTTCCCAGCCTTCGGCGAAACTCTTCACGCGGTTCGCCACGAAGAGCGCGGCGGCGGCGTTCAGCAGCACCGCGTCGCGCTTCGGCCCGCGTTCCTCGCCGTGCAAGATGCGCCGGAGAATGGCCGCGTTCGTCGCGCGGTCGCCGCCGACCAGATCATTTAGCGTCGCGGGCTGGAGCGGAAACTGTCCCGGCGAAAACGTGGAAACATGAAAGCCGCGCTCCTGATAAAACTCTGCGACATGATTTTCCCCGAGCGTGGAAAATTCATCCAGCCACGCGACGTCCCCGCCCTGCCCCACTTGTCCGCAGACCACGAGGCCGCGCCGGATGCCGAGCGATTGCAGCACGCGCGCGACCGGCTCGCACATCTCGGGACGCGGCACGCCGATGAGCTGCGCGGTGGGCCGCGCCGGATTGAGCAGCGGCCCGAGGAAGTTGAAAATGGTGCGCTGTCCGCGCGCCGCGCAGAGCTTGCGCGCGGGCAAAATGTTTTTGAACGCGGGGTGATATTTCGGCGCGAAGAAAAACGCGAACTGATGTTCGCGCAACGCCTGCGCCGCCGCCGCCGGTTCCAAATCCACGCGGATGCCCAGCGCCTCCAGCACGTCCGCGCTGCCGGACTGCGAGGTGATGGCGCGGTTCCCGTGCTTCGCCACCGTCACGCCCGCCGAGGCCGCCACGATGGCGACCGTCGTGGAAATGTTGAACGTGTTCAGCTGGTCCCCGCCCGTGCCGCACACGTCGAGAATTTCGCCCGCGCGCGTGCCTTCATCCAGCGGCGGCACGACGGACAGATCGCGCAACGCGCTGGCAAACGCGGCGATCTCCTCCACCGTCTCGCCCTTCGTCGCGAGCGCGCCGAGAAAATCCGCCTTGGTCTCCGGCGGCACGGCTTCGGAGATCAATTCGCGCACCGCTTCGTTCACTTGCGCGGCGGCGAGCGGCGTTTGGTTTTGTAACTGCTGAATCAGAGTCGCGAGCACGCACGGAGCGTAGGGAGCGGTCCGCGCGTTGGCAACCGCACCGTGATGGCGCGCGGCTCTCCAGAGCCGCAGCGGGCTCGCATGGTCGCGACCGCTGCGGCTCCGGAGAGTCGCGCGCCACGATGAAAGACCGCGTCATCTTCACGGCAGTCATTGAATACGGAGGATTTCACCGGCTTCAAACTTCGCCAAACTCATGAACATCATCACCGCACGCCGCACGTCCCGCCGGGCCTGGCTTCAGAACTCCGCCGCCGCCACGCTCGCGCTCGGCCTATGGCCGGGCTGCGCGCGCTTCGGCGGCAACGGTCACGGCGGTGACTTCACATTCATTGAGATGAACGATGCGCACTTCTCCAGCGCGAAGTGCCCGGATTTTTTTGTGCGCGTCACCGCGAGCATTCAGTCGCACACGCCCAAGCCGGAACTGTGCCTCATGGTCGGCGATCTCGCTGAGCACGGCACGGCGGAGGAACTCGGCGGGATGCGCGATGTGCTGCGCGGCCTCGGCATTCCCGCGCACGCCGTCATCGGCAATCACGACTACGGCCCGCAGTCGAGCCGCGCGACGTGGGATGAACTGTTTCCGAAGTCGTTGAACTATCATTTCGAGCATCGCGGCTGGAACTTCGTGGGACTCGATTCGAGCGAGGGTTTGAAATATCAGAACACTTCGATTCAGCCCGCGACCTTGGGCTGGCTGGATGACAACTTGCAGAAGCTCGACCAACGGCAACCGACGATTGTCTTCACACATTTTCCGCTCGGGCCGAACACCACCTATCGTCCGCAGAATGCCGACGCGCTCCTCGAACGCTTTCAGGATTGCAACGTCGTGGCGGTCTTCAACGGCCACTTCCACGGCTTCACCGAGCGCTTCATCCGGCAGGCGGTCTTCACCACCAACCGGTGCTGCTCCATTGCGCGCGGCAATCACGACAAGACCACGGAGAAGGGCTACTTCCTCTGCCGCACCCGTGACGGCCATGTCGAGCGGCAGTTCGTGGAAGTGAAGGCCGGTTAAAAACACGCGGACTCGGCGATCCGCGCTCCAATCAGGCGGGCTTCAACTGAGTCTCGCGTCCCTGTGCCGCCGGCGCATCACCACCCGGCGGAACCGTGCTGCGAAAACTTCTCCAGTGGCGCAGCGGAATCAGACCGAGGGCAATGAGCAGAAGCTGGCTGCCCACGAAGGCCATCAGCCACCAGAAACCGGAATCCATGAAGCCGTAGCTGTGTAGGCCGATGCCGAGCATGTTCGTACCGAACCACGACCAAGCCGTGACAATGTTGCCCGCGATGGCCAGGTTCATCAGCCCGCGCTCCTTGACCAAGCCGCCCCAGCGCGCGTGGAGGATGAGCACGTTCCAGAGCACGATGATGTGTGCGCCATTTTCCTTCGGGTCCCAGCCCCAGAAACGGCCCCACGATTGATCCGCCCAGATGCCGCCGAGCACCGTGCCGACGAAACTGAACAGCGTGGAGAAACAAACTATGGCGTACACCATGCGCGCCAGCGACTTGCCCGTGACCTCGCTCAACGAACGCGTGAACAGTCCGCGCGCGACAAAGACGATGGCGAGGAAGCCCGCGATGAAGGTGCTCGCGTAGCCGAGCGTGATGATCACCACATGCGTCGCCAGCCAGATGTTCGTGTCGAGCACTGCGCGCATCATGATCATCGTGTCGCCGGAGAGAGAAAGATTGTGCGCAACAATCAACGACAGGAAACCCACCGCCGCCGCCACGACCGCGCCAATGCCGTCGCGATAAAACTTTTCCAGCACCAGCCCGAGCACAATCGCGCCCCAGCCGATGAAGATAGCCGACGAGTAAAGATTCGTGACCGGCGGACGGCCCTCCAGCCACATGCGGAAAATCAGACCGGCCGTGTGAACGATGAAGCCGACGAAAATCAAACGCACCGCCGTGACGCGCCAGATGGTTTTCGCGTTCGCCCAGTAGAGCAGAATGAGCAGAAACGCCATGAGGTAGAAATACATGCTGCGCTTGAAGGCCAGCATCCGGTTGAAGAACTCCTCGCTCGCGCCCTTCTTCAGTTCCTTCGCGATTCCGAGCGATTGCAGTGAGCCGCGATACTCGGCAAGCGTGGCGTTGAACTTCGCGAAGTCGCCCGCGCGATACGCGCCCGCCAGCGCCGCATACTGGCGCACTGTTTCCGGCAGGCCGCCCTGCGGCGCTTCGAGCAACGCCTCGCCGGTGCGCTGCCAGTCGTGTTTGTGGTCGCCGTGCTTCTGCGGCGGGATGACGAGCGGCGGCTCCATGCGCGCCATCGCATTGTAGCGTCCGGCGATGCGCTGGATGGGCGCGATCATTTCATCCACCTTCTCTTCGGACAACTGTTCGCCGCGCGCCTGCGCGGCCTGAAGCGCACCGCGCACGTCCTTGGCCATCGTGAGATACTGGTCGAGTTCCTTCGCGAAGTCCGTGGCGTCCTCGGGCTGGAGTGTGTTCTTCAGCCGCATGTAGAGAATCCACGCTTGGTGCAGTTGCAGCACGGCGTTGTCGTATTGAGAACGCTGCGGCTGCTTCACTTCCTGCGCGCGCACCACTTCCTTGCGCAGGTCCTCCAATTTGTCGCGCAGATCGTTGAAGCGGTAGAAGTGCAGGCCGCTTTTCTCGACGCCGCCCTGCAACTTGAGCATCCCGCGCAAGTCCGGATGGTTGATGACGAAGATGAAGCGCTCGTCGGCCTTCAGCGGATTCAGCATCACTTCCATCAGCCAGTCGGTGGGCTTCAATTTCTTCGGGCGCTTGCTGAACTGATACCAGCGGCGTTCGGTGAGTGCGCCACCCTTCGCCTCCAGTTCCTCCCACGGGCCCCACGCGCCGTTCGCGCCGTTTCCTTCCAGCGGCACCTGCGTGATGCTGCGGATTTGGAGGAGTGAATTGCGCGCCAGCGAATCCATCGGTTGCACGCGGCCCTCGAAGACGAGCGGAATTTTCGCGAACTCGGACACGGCAAAAGTTTTGTCGCGCGGCGGCATGAACAGCGCGGCCAGCACCTCGGCGGTGAAGACCGCGATCAGGAACCACGAAACCCACACGCGCCAGCCACCGGACTTCGGCGCGGATTCTTTGGATGATTTGGAATCGGTCATGCAGTCCTCTTTCGCAGAAATTTCACGAGATGAAACATGAATTGGAACAGAAGTCCGGCGGCCACAATGATGCAGCCGGCGTACGGCGTGATCCAACCGGGGTTGCGCACCACTTGAAAGACCGTCCACGGCGTCTCGCCTGCATCAATCAGATTGCGCTGAATCATGCCGGACTGAAAAAACGTCAGGCCGGAGTAGCGCAACGGGTTGTTCATGTAGATTTCCGTCTCGCGATCCTCTTTGCGCTCCGTGTTCTGGATGCGGATGCGGCTGCGGAAGTCCTTCGGCGTGTCCGTGCCCTGATAAACGTCATGCGTCGCCTTGAGCAGTGTGAACGAGTAGGGCTTGTAAGCGCGCACCGGGCGCATGGCCAAAGTGATTTCCTTGCCTTTCACGTTGATGATTTGCGGCTGCTCTAGGCGGGCTTTAACCGCAGCGCCGATTTGCGGGCCATCACGACGCTGATGCCAGCGCCATAAACTTTCTGACATGCTTTCGTCCGTAGCCCAGCCGGCGGCGACCCAGTCACCAAGCGAGCCGTCCGCACTGACCAGTTCAACCAAAGCCACCGGCACGTTCTTGCTGTCCATGTCGTAGGTGACTTTGCTGGGCGCGAAGTCGAAAGAGTTGGCAATCCCGTTCGTGGTCAGCGGCGGTGCATTCTGCTGCGCCGGAGCGCGGAAGGAGGGATTGGAGTTCGGCAAAAACTCCTTCACGCGCACCGTGAACGGCAGCTTCTCATGCTTCAATTCGGCGCCCTTCGTCAGCATGGCCTGCGGGATGGCGACGACTTCGTTGGAGTTCGTGTCTGCCTCCCACTCGAAGGCGAGTTCGAAGTCCATCGGGCTTTCCGAATACGAGCGCGTCTGCCCTTCGCGAATCCGCATCTGCGTCTCGCGCGACAGCAAATCCGTCACGAGCTGGCCGGTGAGCAGCAAGATGATGCCGACGTGCGTGAGGTGGATGCCGATCTTCTTCGTCGTCCACTGAAAGCGATGGATGAACGCCGAGGTGAGACTGATCAGCAGCGCCGTGCCGATCAGGTAGCCGCCGGGAAACGGCATCGGGATTTTGTGACCGAAGAAGCTGATGCCGAAGATGAACCAGTGCTTGAAGTAGCGTTCCTGCGCGACATACAGCCCCTCGTCAGCCTGCGCGACGGTGCCAATGAAAATGAGCGCGATGCCCAGCGCGAGCAGGGTAACGGTGAGGCGCAGCGAGGTGAGAAATTTCCAGATGCGATTCATGTCAAAGCTCCGACGCGGCGAAACGGACGAAGGCTTCCTTCTGCGCGACCACCGCCGGCGCGCTGCCCATGAGTTTGTAGAAAAACCACTGCCCGCCGCGCGGCACGATGGCGACGATCATTTGCTGATCGTTGTTCGTAAGATTGACGAGGACGGCGCGCGGCAATTTGGCATCCAGCGGGCCGGTCACTTCAGAAAGCTGCGCCTCCGTAATTTCATCAAGGCCAATCTGCCGCCGCCAGCGGTTGACGTTGGCGAGCGTGCCACCGGTGTCGCTGTCATACATAGCGACGGAAACTTGCGCTTTCGCGCCTTGCACATCCGGCACGGCGAACTTCGCGATCTGCATTTGTCCGGGGGGCAGAACCTGCCAGTCTTTCGGCGCTACTTTCGTAAACTCGCTGCCGCCGGCCTGAACATTGGCTGAAGCCGCCGTTGGAGCCGCCGACTCGTCGAGCTTCACCGATTTGATGAAGTCGATAAAAGCCGTGCGTTGAGCCTCCACCGTCACCGTGTCGCCGGACAATTTGTAGAACCAGCTCGCGCCCGGACGATGAATCATCACGGTGAGAATCTTGTCGGGCTTCGCGGGGTCGCCGCTCGACAGCTCGAACAGTTTCGCCTTCTCGTCGTTGATCGGGAGATCACGCAACTGCTCGCGCGCCTGCTCCGCGCTGAGTTCGCTCAGGCCTAGCTGCCCGCGCCAAAGATTTACCACGTCCGCCTCGCGCCCCGCGAGGAACGGCAGCACGGCGACAGTGACTTGCGCGTCCTTGCCGTCGGCGGACGGGATGTTGAAGGCCGCGAGGTTGACCTGGCCGGGCGCGGTTTCACGCCAGCCGGACGGGAGCGTCCAGGAGATTTTCGGGCGCGGGCGCGGAGCGGGTGCAGCGGGAGTGTCGTTGTGCGCGTGACCGGCGTGTGGGTCGGCGGCCTCGGCGGCGCGTTCCTTCGCCACCCGGTAGCTGGTGATTTCCGGCTTGTCACAAGCCGTGAGCACGGCGAGCAAGGCTCCGGCCGTCACGACATTTCGCACTGCGATTCGCATGTTCAAAAGTTTCCGCACTGTAAGGGAGGCGTTGGACGTGACCAGAGGGGAATTTATTTCCACGGAGTTCAGGAAGCCATGAGGTGTTGGAAAAACTCGGGCCGGAGCGCCAGCTTCCAACGCAGCGCGTCCGGCCCAATTGATTCCAACGCGCCGGCTGGAAG
>JANOAY010000704.1:0-3131 GCA_031411375.1 Pedosphaera sp.
TTTTCAATGACAAAAAGGGACTGGGGTGCGACCTGCACGATGCCGACATTGCCGCCGAGATCGATGTCGGCATGGGAACCGGGGCCGGTCTTTACCTTGTCACCCGCATACAGCTTGGTGCCGATGCTGGCTGAAACCCAAGCTCCGTCCTTGCTGGAATAGCGGACATCACCGGCCAAGGCATTGACGATCGCAACGCGATCCACGGTGTTTTGAGCCAGGGCAGGAAACGCCACGAGCAAGAGAGCGAGGACCGCGACTGCCTGGAGCCAGAGCTTGGAAGTGAGCTTCATAAATTTCATTCGGATTACGGGCGTAAAACTTTGCTGGTGACTCTACGAATGATGCTCGGGATGTCAATTTGATTGTCTGGCAAAGTCACACCAAGCAGGACGCTTGGCGGGCGAGAAGAATGGTGGAGCCTAGGGGATTCGAACCCCTGACCTTCTCATTGCGAACGAGACGCTCTACCAACTGAGCTAAGACCCCACTCCAAAAAGCGGGTCGCAAATTTCCAGACGCCCGAAACAAATGCAAGCGGCAAGTCAGGGCCAAAGACTTTTGGGCCGGCGCGTGCCCGGCAAGGCTCTTGGGCCGGGCCGGGGAGTGACGTGCGTTCGCCCCGGTCTTCATGGAAAATGGCGTTTGGCATTCCCATCAACCCTTCGCACGATGCGGGGCATGGCACATTTTTCTGAACTCAGAGACCGCGCGGTCATCATCACGGGCGGGGCGAACGGCATCGGCGCGGCCACGGTGCGCGCCTTTCTCGCGCAGGGCGCGCGGGTGTTCTTTTGTGATAAGGACGCGGCGCGCGGCGCGGCGCTGGCGCAGGAACTCGGTGCGGCGGTGTCCTTTCAACACGTCGAACTGACCAGCGAGAGCGCCATCGTGGAATGGATCGCCGCTATCAAACGCGAGGTGAAATCCATCCATGCGCTGATCAACAACGCGGCGTGGGACCCGCGCATTCCGTTTCTCGAAACGACGGCGCAGCAGTGGGACGATTTGTTCGCCGTGAATTTGCGCGCCTACTTTCTCATGGCCCGCGAGTGTGCGCCGGCCATGCCGCACGGGAGCGCCATCGTGAATCTTTCCTCGGTCACGATTTACAACACGCCCGTGCAGATGGTGGCCTACGTGGCAACTAAGGGTGGCGTCATCGGGTTCACGCGCTGCCTGGCGCGCGAACTGGGGCCGCAGCGCATTCGCGTGAACTGCGTTTCGCCGGGCTGGGTTTTCACCGAGCGGCAGATTCGTGATTATCTGACTGAGGAGAACAAGCGGTTGGTGCAGGAGCGCCAGTGCATTCCTGATTTCATCCAGCCGGAGGAAATGGCGGACGTGATTTTGTTTCTCGCCAGCGATCTGAGCGCGTGCGTGACGGGGCAGGAAATTTTGGCGGACCGTGGTTGGGCGCATTCGTGAGGAGGTGGAAGTCATCGCGCGGGGATCATAACGCCCGGCTTTTCTCCCTCTCCTCTCTCGTTCCTCGCGAGGAGAGGGAACCAGACGCGCAGGACGGAGTCTCATCCCACCACACGCATTTCTCCCTTCTCCCGCGCCGGCGCGCTGCGTAGCGTCACGGGCATGCCGCGTTGGAAAATTCTTGGCCGGGTCATGCTTGCGAGCGCGCTGCTCGCGGGCGGGTGCGGGCGTTCGCCGTCGGAGCCGGCCGCCGCGCCTGCCTCCGCGCGCGAGTGGTTCACGAACATCTCCGCGTCGTCGGGCCTTGCGTTCACGCACGTCGCCGGGACGAATTATTTTATGGCCGATCAGGTCGGCTCCGGCGTGGCGCTCTTCGACTATGACAACGACGGACGGCTCGACGTTTATTTCGTCCAAGGCAGCGGCGGCGCGCGCAGCCAGCTTTTTCATCAGGAGCCGGACGGCACGTTCAAGAACGTCAGCGCCGGCTCCGGACTCGACATCAGCGGGCGCGGCATGGGTGCCATCGCGGGCGACATGAACAACGACGGTCTCGCGGACCTGGTCGTGACGGAGTACGGCGCGACGCGGCTGTTCCAAAATCTGGGCGGCGGAACATTTCGCGAGGTGACACGCGCCGCCGGTCTCGACAATCCGCGCTGGGCCGCGCCCGCGAGCTTCTTGGATTACGACCGCGACGGACGGCTCGATCTCGTGGTCGGCAATTACGTGGACTACGATCCCACGCAGGTCTGCCATGACGTGCAGGGCGCGCAGGATTTTTGCGCGCCCCAGGCCTTCAGCGCCACGGCCACGCGGCTCTGGCGCAACATCACCGCGCCGGCGGGCGGCGAGCCGCGCTTCGAGGATCGCAGCGAGGCGAGCGGCGTCTTCCGCGCGCCGGGCGTGGCGCTGGGCCTGGTCTGCGCGGATTTCGACGGCGACGGCTGGCCGGACATTTTTTGCGCGGACGACGGGCGGCCCAACCGCCTCTTCATCAACCGCCGCAACGGCACGTTCGCCGAGGAGGCGGCGCAGCGCGGGCTGGCCTTCAACGCGATGGGCGCGACGGCGGCGAACATGGGCACGGCCTTTGCCGACGTGGACGGCGACGGATTCGGCGACGTGTTCGTGACGCATCTCACGGACGAATATCACTCGCTCTACAAACAGGGGCCGCGCGGCGTGTTCCTCGATCAGATTGGCCCGTCCGGTTTGCAGCAGCAGGGCTGGCGCGGCACGGGCTTCGGCACGGTGCTCGTGGATTTTAATTCGGACGGAGCGCCCGATCTCGTCTCGGCGAACGGACTGGTGCGGCGGCTGTTGAAAAATCAGACGCCGGTCGCGGCGGGCGTGCATCCGTGGTGGGCGCGCTACGCGCAGCGGTCGCAACTGTTCGTCAACGAGGGCGGCGGGAAATTCCGCGACCTCTCGTCCGCACAGTTCGCGCTCTGCGGCGAGGCCATGGTCGGGCGCAGCCTCGCGGCCGGCGATTTGAACAACGACGGCGCGCAGGATTTGATCCTGTGCAGCGTGGGCGGTCCGGCGCGCGTGCTGCGGAACGTCGCGCCGCCGGGCCATTGGCTGAAACTGCGCCTGCTGCTGCCGCAACAGGGAAACCGCGACGCCATCGGCGCGGAAGCCGTCGTGATCGCGGGCGGAAAAAAACACTGGGCCGTGCTCCAGCCCGCGACGAGCTACCT
>JANOAY010000705.1:0-1775 GCA_031411375.1 Pedosphaera sp.
GGGATAGCCGCTGCGCTGCTTCGCGCCCGTGGCAAGTTTCGGGAAGTCGCACTCGAAGCCCTCGATGGCATTCAACTCCGACTTCATCGCCGTCTCGAACAGTGCGCTCACTTCGTTGATGCGTCGCTTCTGTTGCGCCGGGCCGTTCGTCGCGTTCAGTTGGCGCAGCACGGCGTCCATCGCGCGGCTGATTTTCGTGAGCAGTTCGCGGTCGAAGGAGTCGGTGGCTTGCAGCGGCAAAACTTTCCTCCCCGTGGCCGCGTGAACGACTTCCGCGAACGGCACGCCGGTGAGTTCATTTTCCTCCGCCATGAGACTTTGCACCACGCGCGCCACGTCGGCGGCGGCCAAGGGCAGGCCGGTGAGCAGGAGAACCAGCGTGAGCATTCGCATGGAGCGTTTGTAATCTCCGCCGCCCGAACGGCAAGCGTGGAATGGCGCGCAATAATCCATTTGCTCCGTCCGTGGTCGTCGGCTATCCATTCGCCCGCGCGGAAGGGTGGCTGAGTGGTTGAAGGCACCTGACTCGAAATCAGGCGTGCGGGTAACCGTACCGTGGGTTCGACTCCCACCCCTTCCGCCAAATTTTTCCTACACTGTAATCATCTTCTCAAATGTTAGCGCGCAGCACGACGCCCCAATCCTTCCCGGAAGAGCGCCGCCAACAGTCGATCCGCAGCGGATTTCGCAACCGATTCAGGAGGGAGAATGGCCCGCCCGCTGGCGATGATTTGGCCCCAAGAAGCGGAGGTGAGAATGTCCCCCTCGCGCACGGCTACCGCCGTCACACCGGAAACATAATCCCCGCCGGACCCTTGGCTGCTGTTCGCGCGGCTTGATGTGGACGCCGCCTGTGCCGTCGTCACGGTGCCCTCAATGACCACATCGGCCGCGCCCTCGCGAATGACTTTTGCTTCACCACGCAGCGCCAGCATTTCGATGAACACATTTCTAACCGCCTTTCCAGTGACCGAGTTGTCGCACTGGAATTCACCCACCCGGATCGAAGTAATGGGCGGTTTCGGGTGGGCTACTGCGACTGGTGCCTTTGCTGTCCGGCAACCCATGCCTACCAAGATGCTGAGGACGACGAGACAAAGCGACCAGCTAGTTTTCATGGCAGCACGCTCGCGCAATTGTTCCCGACGTGTCGAGTCTGGAAGACAGGCTTACCTTCCGCGCATTTTTTTCTACGCCAAAATCCCCTTCACCACTTCCCCCGCCACGTCCGTCAGCCGGTAATCGCGTCCCTCGAAGCGGTGTGTGAGCTTTGTGTGATCAATGCCGAGCAGATGCAGCATCGTGGCGTGGAAATCGTGAACGTGAACGGGGTTCTCCGTGATGTTGTAGGCGAAGTCATCCGTCGCGCCGTGAGTCACGCCGCCCTTCACGCCGCCGCCCGCCATCCACAGCGAGAAGCAGCGCGGATGATGATCGCGCCCGAAACTGTCCTTCTTGATCTCGCCCTGGCTGTAACTGGTGCGCCCGAATTCACCGCCCCAAATCACCAGCGTGTCGTCGAGCAGGCCGCGCTGTTTCAAATCGGCGACGAGCGCGGCGCTGGCCTGGTCCACGTCCTTGCATTGCTTCGGCAGTTTTTCATTCAGGCTGCCATGCTGATCCCATCCGCGATGATAGAGCTGCACGAAGCGCACACCACGCTCGCTGAGTCGCCGCGCAAGCAGCGCATTCGCGGCGAAGGTGCCGGGCTTGCGCGCGTCCTCGCCGTAGAGTTCAAAAGTGCTCGCGGGCTCCTGGCTAATGTCCATCAAGGC
>JANOAY010000706.1:0-2616 GCA_031411375.1 Pedosphaera sp.
GCCTCGACCTCCTCGCCGCTGATGTCCGCAAGCATCCGGCCGTTCACTTCCACGCAAGGGCTGAGCATCTGGCCGCTCTTCTCGATCATCTCCTGGCGCTGCGCCGCATCGTTGATGATGTCGCGGTCCTCGAAGGGCAGATCATATTTGCGCATCACGGCGCGCACGCCCTGGCTCCAGCCGCACGAGGGTTTCAAGTAGGCGACAATCTTCGGTTTTTCCATGCGCGGAAAATGCCAGACCCCGGCGGCTTGGCAACTGTGATTTCCCCGCGCGGGCCGGTGCGGGAAGAGGCCCGCTGATGACCGCATGAATTCAGGACGGAACATGAATTGGGAAAAAGTCTCTTTCAATTCATGTTCCGCCCTGAATTCATGCGGAACTCACCGGCCCTGCGGACGCCTTTGGGAACGCCCCGTTTACAACCAACAAGAATTCAGGATGGACACCGGGAAGCAGTTTGTCCTACATAGACACTGCGCTGCGCATTCACGCGCTTCTTCGCACGGATGGAAATATCCCCACCCCCGACCGGCCACGCACCATGCTTTTACTTGGACGTGTCCGATTCGCCGGGACCGAAGAAGCGTGGCGAGAGCGGTGCGCTGAACCTGAACTCGAAACTAAAACTGACATGACCTCGACCAAAGAAACCCGGTTCTTCAAAGAGCCGACCCATGACGAAATCGCCCTCCACGCGTTCCTCGCCTGGGAACGCGACGGACGCCCGCAAAGTTCGGACCTGAACTACTGGCTCGAAGCCGAGAACCAGCTCCGCGCCCAGCGCCTGCAACTCGCCGAAGCCGCCGCCGCCAAAGCCGCCCGCCCTTGGCCCCCGGCGTCTCGTGTCAAAGCCGTAAAGGCCAAGCTCGCCGCAACCGCCGCCAAAACTCCCGCGCCGAAAGCCGCCACCCCCGTCCGCGCCGTGAAGAAAACCGCGCCCGCCACCGCCGCCCGGACCGCGCCCGTGAAAGTCGCGCGCACCGCCAAGACCTCCGCGCACCCCGCCTCCCTGCCCGCGCGCGCCACGTCCGTCCGCGCCACGCGCTGAACGGAGATCGTTTGTTTCCGCATCAGCCTCCGGCCCCGCTCACGCGAGCGCGGGCCGGGGCGGCGGTTCACAGCCCCACCTTCTTGAACCGTTCCTTCACATGCCGGAAGTGGAACTCGGGCGAGCACAGTTTTTCCAGTTCGCCTTTCTTGAAATGTTTCGCCACCTCGGGATCGGCCTGCAACTGCTTGACGAAGTCGGCGTCGTCGCGGCCCGCGTGTTTCACCTCCCACGTTTTCATCGCGGCGTCCTGGCAGAGTTTGTAAGCGTCCTCGCGCGTGAGTCCTTTGCGGATGAGCGCGAGCAGCACAGTCTGCGAATTCCACATGCCGAGCGAGAGGCCGAGGTTCTTCTTCATGTTCTCGGGATACACCGCGAGGCCCTCCATCAGGCGCGTGAGCAGGCCGAACATGTAGTCGAGCAGCGTGCAACTGTCGGGAAAGATGATGCGCTCGACGCTGCTGTGGCTGATGTCGCGCTCGTGCCAGAGGGCGACGTTTTCCAGCGCGGCCACGGCGTTGCCGCGCAGCACACGCGCGAGTCCGGTGAGGCGCTCCCAAGTGATCGGGTTGCGTTTGTGCGGCATGGCGCTGGAACCTTTCTGCCCTTTCGTGAACGGCTCTTCGGCTTCCAAAACTTCCGTGCGCTGCAAATGGCGGAACTCGACGGCCCACCGCTCGATGCTCGCACCGATGAGCGCTAGCGTGGTTTGAAATTCCGCGTGAATGTCGCGCTGCACGACTTGCGTGGCGATGGGCGCGGGGCGCAGTCCCAGCTTCTTGCACACGTACGCCTCGATGCGCGGCGAGAGATGCGCGCTGGTGCCAACTGCGCCGGAAAGTTTGCCCACGGACACGACTTCGCGCACGCGTTCGAGCCGTTCGAGCGCGCGGCCAAACTCGTCATACATCAGCGCCAGCTTCAGCCCGAAGGTCGTCGGCTCGGCCTGGATGCCGTGGCTGCGCCCGATGCACGGCGTGAACTGATGCTCCTTCGCACGCTTCGCGATGGCGGCGCGCGCGAGCTTCACATCGGCGATGAGAATGTCCGCGCTCTGCTGCATTTGCACGCCATAGCAGGTGTCGCCCACATCGCTGCTGGTGAGTCCGAAATGAAACCAGCGGCTGGCGTTGTCATTGATGACTTCCGCGACGGCGGTGGTGAAGCCGATGACGTCGTGGTTCAAAACTTTTTCCAGTTCCCGCTGCCGCGCCACGAGACCGGGCAGATCGGCGAACCATTTGTCGCAGCCCGCCTTGATCTTCGCGAAATCTTTGGCGGGCACGATGCGCTCTTTCACCAACGCCTCGCTGGCGAGCAGTTCAATCTGCAGCCAGAGCTTGAGCTTGTTTTCGTCAGTCCAAATCGCCCGCATCTCGGGGCGCGAATAGCGCGTAATCATTCGGGCGAGGCTAAGAAGCGGGAATGCGCGCGTCGAGTGCTTGCTGGGGCGCGCGGACATGTGGACGATCTCAACACCTGCCCCGGAGCGCGGCTGTGGCGCAGCCCAGCCGCAGCGGCCTCGTCTGAAATCATGCGCTCGAAGTTTTGGCGTACTGCGGCTG
>JANOAY010000707.1:0-8212 GCA_031411375.1 Pedosphaera sp.
GTTGGCGCCGCCGGCGGTGGGCGCGGCGGCGAGCCAGTTCGCGGCGTCGTTGCCGTAGTTCGCGGCCACGCGGCGCTGGAGCGAATGTCCGCCGCCATCCACCAAGCCCGAGGGCCACGGCGCGCGGTCGAGATAACTCACCTTGTCCACGAGCACGTAGGGAATGAACGCGCCGTCCGGCAGCGAAGGCTTCTTCAATTCCACCGTCTCGCCGCTGTTGTTCAGGCTGCCGAGGAACGGGCCGAAGACCGGCACGGCGGGCGGCACGGAGTAGTAGGCGCGGAATTGCGCGAGCAAGGTCGGATCAACCGTCGGATCAAAATCCACCACGAGCGCGTAGTCGCCCGACGCGAGCGTGACGCCCGCCGGGAAAATGAAGTCCACGCCGTCCGTGATCCGCCAGCCGTTCGTGCCGCTGAACAAATCCACGGACGCGCCGCTGATGTTTTTTAGTTCGATGAATTCGCGTGCGCCCGCTCCGCCGTTGTCGGGGTTGTACATCATTTCGTGAATCACCACCGGTCCGACCAGCGGGCCGGCGTTCACCGCGTCGAAGGTGCGCGCCGTCTGCGCCACGTAGTCAATCGCGCCGCCCGCGAGAAAGCGTCCAAAGGACACGCCGTCGTCCGCCGCGCCGAAACTGGCGCGCGTGCGGAGCCCGGTCAGGTTGGTCGAAGCGTCCGCCGCCGAGAGCCACAGTTCCACGGGCCGCGCCCGGTCGAGCGGGAAGCCCAGTTGCGCCTCGCCGAAGGTGATGAAGCCGCCCGCCGGAATGGTCGTGCCGTTCGGGATGCGGAATTTTTTCAACGTCGTCGCACGGTCGCTCAGGAACCAGCCGCCCACGCCCGCCGAGTCCGCCGTCGGGTTGTGCAGTTCAATCGTGTCTTCTACGGGCAGCGTCGCGTGCGTGAGCACTTCGTTAATCACCACTTCGTTGATCAGCCGCCAGTTCGACGCGGCGGGCGAGGCCGAGCCGGGGAAGGTGAAGAGCGTGTTCGTATTGCCATCCGGCAGACGGCCCTGCGAGACGCCGAGCGGCTGCTGTCCGAAGACCACGGTGTCAATGATGTTGCTGCCGTTCGCCTGGTAGAGGCGCAGCGTGTCGCCGAGCGCGTCGAGCGAGAAGTTCACATGGTTGCGGCCCTGGTCGGGCTGGCCGTCGGCGAGGCACTGCACAAAGTTGCTCGCGCCGATGAAACTGAGCGCGGGGATGCGGAACTCGTTCGTGCCGCTGGTCGTCGGATCGTCGGTCAGCACAAGGCTGCTCAAATCCACCGGAAGGTTCGTGCTGTTGTACAACTCGAACCAGTCGGGGCCGTCGGTGGAATCGGCCAGCCACTCGTTGAAGCGCAGCGCGCTGGCGTTGCCGAGCGTGGCGGCGGTGCCGTTGGCCACGCCGGGCGAGTTCGTGTTCAGCAGCCGCCACACGCTGCTGATGAGGCCGAGGGCGCGGTTTTCGATCTGGAAACCGTACTCGACGGAGTTCACGAGCTGGCTCGCGGTGTTGAAGAGATAGACGCCGCCGCTTTCGCCACTCAGCGCGCGGCCAGTGTTATAGTCGCCCGAGTTCGTCGAGCCCGGGCGTGCGTTGTCGCACCAGATGACGAGGTAGCTGTTGCCCGGAATGCTCGCGCCGGGCGGGAAGCTCCACTGCGGCGTGGCGCTGTCCACGCCGAGGCTGAAGCCCGCGAGCGCGAAGGGCGAGCCGCCGCCGTTAAACATCTCGATGTAGTCCGCCGCGTTGCCCGCCGCGTTCGTGAGCGCGGTGGCGTTGCGCGCCAGCACTTCATTCAACACCGGGCCGTTGTAGGTCGCGGCGTAGTTCGAAGCGCCGGGGCTGGCCGTGCCGGTGAAGTTCACAATCGTGGCCGTGCCGTCGGGCAGACGCCCGCGCGTCACGCCCTCGGTCTGCGCGGTGTAGCTCAGGCGGTTCACCTCGGTCGCGCCGGCATCGTAGAGAAGGATCGTGCCGCCGAGCGCGGAGAGCTTGAAGTCGAGGCGGTTCGGACCGACGCCTTCATCCGCGAACAACTGCATGTAACCGAACGCGGGGAGGAACGAGAGCGACGTGATCTGATGCACCGTCTGCGTGTTCGAGAGGAACGTGCCGCGCAGCGCGACGGGCAGCGCGGAGTTGTTATAGAGTTCGATCCAGTCCGGGAAACTGACCGGCGCGTTGGCGAGGAACTCATTAATGGAAAGCGCGGAGCCGGGGCTGACGCTCGCCGCGATGTTCGCGGCGTTCGTGGTCACAGTGTTCAAGACCCACGCGCCGCCCACGCGGCCCACCGAGGCGTTCGGCAACTGCCGCCCGAGCGTGATCGCGTCCACGAGATTGGTCGCGGCGTTGTAGAGATAGACGCGGTCGCTCTGCGCATCGAGCGCGAAGCCGGTGTGCAGTCCGGGCGTGACGTTCGTGGTGGCGTCGCACCAGACGGTGAGGAATCCGTTCGCGTCAATGCTGCTGCCGGGCGGGAAGACGAACTGCCGCGGGTTGTCATTGTCAGTCAGGCTCCAGCCGGAAATGTCCACGCTCGCGCCGCTGGTGTTCGCCAGTTCCACGAAGTCGGGGAGCGTGCCGCCGTGGTTCACGACGCCGAGATTTTCCGCGAGCACTTCGTTCAACTGCACCGAGGCAGTGAGCGCGTTCGCGTTCGCCGCGCCGGGCGTGCCGCCGTTCGCGGTGCTCGCGCGCCAGTTCGACGGGTCATCGGGGTCGCCGTAGATGTTCACGTTCTCCAGCGAGTAGCCGCCGCCGTCCGCCGCGAGCGGCCAGCCGTTCGCGTCGTCGAAATCCACGGAGGTGATGACGTTGCCGGACACATCCACCAGCGCGAGACGTTCGCCGCCGTTGCCGAGGTTGCCGGAGTAATAGCCCGTCACAGCCACGCCGGGATAGGCGAACGCGAAGGAGCCGGGGCTGACATCCGACGCGATGACGAGCCGTGCGCCCGCCGCGAGCACGGTGCCGTTGCCGAAGGCGAAGGTCACGCCCGAGAAGGTCATCCCGCTGAGGTCCACCGGCGCGGTGCCGATGTTTTGCAACTCGATGAACTCGAAGGCCGTGCCGCCAAACGGATTGTAATGAATCTCGCTGATCCGAATCGGCACGCCGCGCGCGGAGACGGCGAAGTTTGCCTCGGTGAGCGCACTCCAGGTGCCGGCGTTCAGCGTGCGCGCCTTCACGACCATGCTCTGGCCGAGCGTGACCGGGCCGGCGTAGGCCGTGGCGGCGTTCGAGACCGCGCCGCTGAACATCACACGCGGGTCCGCGCCGTTCGTGGTGAACCAAATCGTGCCGGCCGGAGCCGTCATGGTGAGCGCAAAGCCGGCGGCCACGTTGCTGCCGTGCTGGTTGAAGACCGGGGCGTTCGAGGCATAGAGGCCGTAGGTGTTGAACTGGCCGAACACCACCGGACGCCGCTGGGGAATAAACGTCGTGAGGATGTTATTGTTGAAACCAGGAATGACCTGGCTCAGTTCGCCGCGCATCTGGAGGAAACGCTGCGTGATGTTCGTGTCCGTCATCGCGCCGCCGTTGAAATAATGTTTCTGCACGCGGTCCGCCCAGAGCAGGCGGAACTCGGCGCTGTTCCGCAGCCGCGTGTAGAAGACGGGAATCTCCGCCGTGCCGTTCAAGAGCGGACTGGTCACGCCGGCGGCGTTGATGGTCCGGTTGATGAAGGCGTCCGAGGTCGCGCTGTTGCCGTCGAACTCGCCGAACGCGCCTTCCGCGTCCCACACGTAGAAGCGCCACTTGCCAGTGGGCACGCGCTCGCGGGCCGCGCGCCAGTTGTTGTGCGGCCAGTCCCAGGTCGCGGCGTAGGAATTGACGATCAGGTAATCAATGAAGTTGGCCACGTCCATGCGGCGCAGCACTTCGTTGTACACCGCCGGCACCGTGGGGTCCTGCGCGTTGACGTAACTGCGGAGCGAGTTCCAGTCCACCGTGTCGCCGTCGCCCTGCGCCACGCTGCCCACGGTGATCACGTCCCACGAATTGCTGCCGCCATGCCACGACTGGAGGAAGCCCGCCTCGACGCGTTCGCACGGGTTGTAATACCCCTTGTACACGCCGTTCAGGAAAAAGTTCACCCAGTTGCCATGCACCGCGACCTGCCCCATGTCCGCGTGCAACTGCCGCGCGAGTTCGTCGCGCAGGAACGGGTTCGAGATGTCATTGTGCCCGGCCCGCAGCACGATCTGGTCGAACTGCTGCACGATGCCGTCCGGGAACCATTGGTAGTCCAGATCGCCCGGGCTGTAGTCGCCGCGGAAATAGAGACGGTAGGAGAACTTGTCGCCCGCCGAGTAGCGCGGGCGCGTCCAGTCGCTGCCCTGCACGCGGAGGCCGCAGTCGATCTGGAAGCCGGAGTTGTCGCCCGGCAAAATGTATTCGACCGAGTTCGGCTTCTCCCACTCGATGCCTTTCTTGGTCGGGTTGTGGAAATCGCCCGGGTTCACGGGCGTCCACGCGTTGTTCGGCGGACCGGTGCCGCCGAACATGCCGATGATGCCGTTCGTGCCGATGAGATTGTTCGTGGCCGTCTGAATCGAAAGCGCCGGCAGCGACCGGATCGCGGCGGACTGGTTGAAGAGGTACGAATGCGACGTGACCTTCGACGAAAGCTGATCCTCGTGAAACGCCGCCGCGCGAATGAAGAGCGAGTTGTTCACGTTGATCGGCCCCGTGTAAGTGAAGCCCCGGAGCGGCGTCGGCTCGCTGCCGTCCAGCGTGTAACGAATCGTCGCCCCGCGCGTCGGGCAGGTCAGCACGAGCGGAAACGGCGCGGTGAAAAACCCGCGCTCGGCGCTGAAATGCACCCGGCTGACCACGCCGTTGATGGTGCTCACGCCGTTCGTCGCGTTGAAGGTCGGCGTGCCGAAGTAGCGATAGACGCCCTGCGCGTCGCGGCCGTACGAGTTGTCATTCCGCTGCTCGGGGAACTTCGGCGCGAAACCGCTCGCGAGCTGGCGCGGCGAGTCCGGCGTGAAGAGGCCGAGGAATTCTCCGTCGCCCGCCAGTTTGAAATTCGTGTGGAAACGGTTCGTGCCGGTCGGCGCGCGGCGGTCCTTCGCCGAGGCCCAGACCACCAGATACTGGCCGGGCAAAATCGTGCGCGTCGGGAAGACCCAGCGGCCCGGCTCGTCCGCCTCGTCACTCAGCGACCAGTTCGCGAGATTCACCGAGCCGCTGCCCGCGTTGTAGAGTTCGATCCAGTCCTGCTCCTCGCCGTCCTCGTCCCGGGACCCGCTCTGGTTCGAGACGTTGATCTCGTTGATGACCACGCCATAGACGTTCGCGTTCGGGTCCACGGTGTAATTCCACGCGCCGCCCGCGAACGGATTCGGCGCCGTCGCCGTGTCCACAATGCCATGCCCGCCCGCCCAGGCCACGGACACCGCGCCCGTCGGCGCGGCGGCAAACTGAAACTGATACACCGAGTTCAGCAGCGCGATGACGTTGGTGGCGGGCGAACCGTTGACCAACAGGTCGGCGGCGTTCACGCCCACCACGGTCTCGCTGAACGTCACTTCAATCTGCCCGAGCGACTGCACAATCGCGCTCGCCGCCGGGAAAAGCAGCGAAACCGTCGGCGGCACGTTGTCCACCAGCGTGTAGCTCCACGTCCCGCCCGGCGCGAACTCGTCGAACGGATTGCCCGGCGTGGCCAAATCCGTGATGCCGTGGCCCGCCGTCCAGGTCATCGCCACGTTGCCCGCCGGCGGCTGCACGAAGGTGAAGGTGTAGAAATTGCCCGCCGCGCTCACCCCCGTCGCGCCCACGGCGGAGATGTTCAAATCATCCGCGCTCAGACTCGTGATCGGCTCGCTGAACTGCACCACGACCTGCGTGAGCGTGTTCATGCTGCTGCCCGGCGCGGGCGTCACGCCCACGATCACCGGCGGATTCGTGTCAATCAGCACGCCATCGAGCGAGCAGTTGAAGCCGAGGTCGCTGCTCGCGAGGCTGGTGTTGAAGACTTGGATGGCGATGGTGTTCGTGCCGTTCACGAGATACGAGCCGAGCGCGGTGAAGGTGTTGAAGTCGAACGGCACCGGCTCGGTGGCGTTCGCCGCGAGCGTCGTCGCCGCCGGCACGGGATCGCCTGCCACGCCCGTGATGTTCACACGCAGGCGCTCGTTGCCGTTGATCCAGACCACGTAGCCGTCGTCCACCATCGCGCCGAAACGCAGCGCGGAAAACTCCGCGACGTTCGTGACCACGAACGTGCGCCGCAGGAAGATGCACGAGTAGGTGTTGATCATGTCCGTGAGCTGCGTGCCGCCGGCCAGCACGTCGCCGTACCAAAACGGCGCGGGCGCGTCCGCGAAGGCCGCATCATTGAACGAATTGCTCCGCCACGAGCTGGCGTCCGGTGCTGACGCCTCATTGGTCCCGCGCAGCCAGCGCCACGTCGCGTTGGTGGAAAAGAACGAAATATCGGCTGCCGAGGTGAAGAGGCATGAGCATAGCAATGCCGTTGCCACGAATGTCTTTTGGGTCATGCGTGTGAACCTAGCAGACGCCTTGTGACAATGCTGCAAAAAATTTCCAGGCTTGGAACACGGGACACCGCGCTCATCGCGTTCATCATCCCCAACGCCGCCGGATCCATTTCCCAATCCTGAAAGGATTGGATAATCCAGCCCAACGTTGCGCCTCAGCGGCGCTACGTTGGGTGTGGTGTGATGACACATCAACCCTGTAAGGGTTGAATCACGGACGCGGGGACCGGTGTGGATACAACCCTTACAGGGTTGGGAAACGATTCAGAACCGCCACCTGAATTATCTGAATCCCTTCAGGATTCAAAAACGGTGACAGACACGCTGCCGCGTCTCTTCAACGCGCCCCATTCATTCGCTCCAGCATCGCCTGCGCCCGCCGGTCGGTCGGACTCAGCTCCAACGCGCGACGCAACAGTCCGCGCGCCTCCTCGATCTGCCCGCGCCGAACGAGCAGTTCCGCCATCGCGATGTGCACGGGGACGTAATTCGGATCGAGCGCCAGCGCGTTGCGGAAATGGCCGAGGGCTTCCTCGTCGCGGCCCAGTTGCACACAGGCGTAGCCGAGATTGGAATGCAGTTCGCGCCAGGTCGGCTTGAGCTTCAGCCCGGTTTGCAGCACCTCGACCGCCTCGGCGTGACGGCGCTGACTGAGGAGAGTGACGGCCAGTTGCGCGTAGCCTTTGGGCGAGGACGGAGCCAGGCGCACATACTCGCGCAAGGCACGCTCCGCTTCCGCGCCGCGCTGCTGCTGGTTGCAAGTCCAGCCCATCAAATACCACGCCTCGCTCTCGTTCGGATGCGCGCGGATGATTTGCCCGAGCGTCGCCTGCGCCTCGGGCCACGCGCCGCGCTCGATCAGCGCGGCGGCGTCTTCGAGCAACGCCTTGCGCCCCACGCGCCAGACCAGCGCCTCGTTCCACCACGGATCGGGCCACGCGGCATCAGCGGGCAGCGTGGAACTGGTGCGCGCGGCGAGTTCAGCGGCGGGCGCGTTGCCGAGCGCCTGCTCCATCATCGCCAGCAACGCGTGCGCGCTGCGGGCGGTGTGCGGATCGCGCAGGCAGCCCGCGAGAAAATTCGTCGCTTCGATCAACTTGCCTTCGCTCTGGCGAATGCGCGCCAGCCCGAGCCGCGCGGCCGGATGCCCCGGCGTATTCTGGAGCAGCGTTTGAAACTGTTGCGCCGCCTCCTCATTCAGCCCGCGCTCGGCCAGGTTTTGCGCGAGCCGCAGCACGGGCGCGTCCGGTTTTTCTCCGCTGAGAGCTGTGGCGCGGCGAAATTTCTCCGTGGCGGTGACGACATCACGGGAGCCGATGAACAGGCCGTGCAGATGCGGCCAGCGCGGTTCCTGCGGCGCAAACTTTTCCGCGAATGCAAAAGCCGCCTCCGTTTCATCCGTGAACTCGTAGTGCATCAGCACGGAACCGAGCCGGCCCCACGCCCTCGCCGAACGCGGTGTGGCGCGCACGGCCTGCAAGTTCGTCCGGATCAATTCAGCGACAGCCGGATCAAGTGCAGCGGTATCAATGTCCGGCGGCACTGGAGCCTTCGGGCGCAGCGCGAGGAAGACAACTGCGGCAACGACGAGCAACACCAGCAACGCCCAACCCTGCCACGGAGCGCCGAGCATCGCTCGGCCCGAACGCTCCCGGGCCGAGCGATGCTTGGCGCTCCGGGCTGCTGACGTTTTGCCTTTGGT
>JANOAY010000708.1:0-3376 GCA_031411375.1 Pedosphaera sp.
TTTGTGTTCAGCACGTTAAAAGGCCGGGTAGAAGAGCCGACCGTGCCGTCGTTTGTCCAACCCAAAATCGGCGCGGGCAGCGTGCTCGCGGGCGCATTGGCAAAGGCCAGGGACGAAGGATGGTTGCTCAGGGAGGTCAGCGAGGCGGAAAAGTTCTGCGTCGCACCGAGGTTCAAGAAATTGAGAATGGTGAACAGCACCACCGCGCAACCGACGACGCTCGCGCCTAAAGTCTGGAACCACGGGAGGGTGATGGGGCGTTCCGCGTTTCGGGTTTCGGGTTTCGGGTTTCGCGTTCCGAAGAGTTGCTGTTCGAGGTGCGCGCCGGGCCGCCGGGGCGTCCACGACCGCATCTGGTCTTCCAAAGAATCTGGTGTCTTCATAAATCGTTTTTGTTCAGAGGTGCGACGTGAGCGGGGAGAACTGCGAGCCCATGGGCGGCTCCGCCTCGTCTCCCCTCTCAACTCTCGACTCACCCGTCTCATTTCCGCTCAGGCACGCGCGGAGCTTTTCCATTCCGTACCGCCACCGGCCCGCGACCGTGTTCGGTGAAGTCTCCAGCAGTTCGCCAATCTCCTCGAACGTGTGCTCGTGCCAGATTTTAAGAACGATCACTTCGCGCTGGTCGGGCGGCAGCTTCTGGAGACAGCGCATCGCGGCCTGTTCCTGCGGCGACTCACCGGACTCCTGCTCGAACCACTGCTTCGCCTCCAGTTCGCGCACCACGCGCCGCAGGAAACCGCGCCGGTAATTCAGCGCCCGGTTCCGAAAGCCCCGGATGGCGTAATGCGCCGCGTTCTCCGGCTCTGTTTCCATCTGGAGCAGCGTGACGAACAATTCCTGCAACACATCCTCCGCCTCGCTATGGCCGAGACCCAGCGCGCGCCCATACAGGATGAGCTGCGCGGCCTTCGCCTCGTAAAGTTGTCGTTGCCAGTCCACTGCGTTTTCACCCGATAGACACCGGGGGATACAGATTTGTATAAATTTTTTCACTCCGCCGCCACAGGTGATTCTCGGTGAAACCGGGGGGGCGCGCTGCGACCGAATCCATAGTGGGGCAGGCGTCCCGCCTGCCTTAGTCCTTTAGCCATCTCGGCTGAACAACCACCAGCCGGCACGGCCAGTGGGCGCGCGACAGCCGGGACGGCTGCCCCACTCGCTAAAAAATCGGCATCGTCAGCGCCGACGGCGGCTGCCAGAGTCCGCCGCCGGATGACATATCGCGACGCCATCGAATTTCTGTTCTCGCTCCAGATGTTCGGCACGACCTTCGGACTGGAGGCCGTGCAGCGTCTCGCGGAGCGCGCCGGCTCGCCGCAAAAAAATCTCCGTTTCATCCACGTCGCCGGCACGAACGGCAAAGGCTCGACCTGCGCGATGCTCGACTCGATTTACCGCGCGGCCGGCTGGCGCGTCGGACTCTACACCTCGCCGCACCTCGTCAGCTTCCGCGAACGCATCCAAGTGGATCGCAAATTGATTTCCGAAAGCGACGTGGCGCGGCTCGTCGCCGAGATGCAGCCGTGGCTCGCGGAGTTTCCGAAAGAAAATCATCCCACCTTCTTCGAGGTCGTGACGGTCATGGCGCTGCGTCATTTCGCGGAGCAGGATTGCGACGTGGTGATCTGGGAAACCGGACTCGGCGGACGGCTCGACGCGACCAACATCGTCACCCCGCTCGCGAGCGTCATCACGAACGTGCAGTTCGATCACGAGCGGTGGCTGGGCGACACGCTGGAGAAAATCGCGGTGGAAAAGGCGGGCATCATCAAGCCCGGCGTGCCGGTCATCACGGCGGTCGAGGAACCGCAGGCACTAAAAGTTTTGCAGGAAACGGCGGCGCGCCTGCACGCGCCGCTGCATGTCGTCAGCGAGCAACCTTCTTCGCTCGGCACGTTCCATTCCAATCTGCGCGGCGCGCATCAGCGCACCAACGCCGTGCTCGCCGTCCGCACGGTCGAAGTCGTGCGCGGGAAGCTGCCGTTCAACAACAGCGCCATCGAACGCGGCCTCGCCGCCGTCCCGTGGCCGGGCCGTTTTCAAATTCTCGCGCGCGGACGCCAGACTTTCGTGCTGGACGGCGCGCACAATCCGGCCAGCGCCCGCGCGCTGGCGGAGACGTTGCGCGCAGAATTTCCGCACCAGCCGCTCACGCTCGTGCTCGGCGTGCTGGAGGATAAAAATTGGGAAACCATCTGCCGCACGCTCGCGCCGCTGGCCACGCGCATCCTGACGGTGCCGGTCCAAAGCCAGCGCACGGCGAATCCCGAGCTGTTGCTGAAAGCGTGCCGCCTCGCCCAACCGCGCGGCGAAGTGAGCGCGGCCAGTTCCGTGACCGAAGCGCTGGCGGACACGCGTCGCGATGAGGTCGTGGTCATCACCGGCTCGCTCTACCTGATCGGCGAGGCGATGGAAAAACTGGGTCTGGGCCACGCCGGCCACGAGCGCGCGTTGAACGAATGGACGGTGTCCGTGGCGCAGGAGCGGCGGCGCTGAAGTGAACGCCTGACTCACAACAGATGGACATCACGCCCACGAAACACGGCCTGCGCCTGAGCCAGCACGGCGTGGTCATCAGCGAACTCCGCACCGCGCCGGGGCCGACCGACAGCGTCTTCGATGTGCTGGCCGCGCTCATTGCCACGCTCGCGCCCGCCGGGCGCGTGGGCGTGCTCGGCTTCGCGGGCGGCGGCATGATGGCGCCCTTGCGCGGTCTCGGCGTGGAGGCGGTGATGGATTCGGTGGACCTCGACCGCGCGGGCTACGATTTATTTTGCCAGCACTGCCCGGCGTGGGCGGACCGCGTGAACTGGCAGCAGGCCGACGCCGTCCAGTGGCTGCGCGGTCAGCGCACCAAGTTCGTTCTGCTGATGGACGACCTCTCCGTGCCGCGCGACGGCGACGTGTTCAAGCCGGACATTTCATGGACAGTCGTACCTGAATTGATCCGGCAACGGCTGCGACCGAATGGCTTCGCAGTTTTCAACCTGATGCTTTCTCCCGGCGACACCTGGGACGCAGCGTTGCTGAAAATTACTCGGCACTTCGACTCGGCCCGGATTGTTCACCTGGATGAATTTGAAAACCGCCTCCTGCTCGCGGGCGAGAAACTGCCCACGGCGCGCGCCCTGGGAATTTCACTGCGCCAGGAATTACGACGGCTGCACTCACGCCAGGCAGCGCGGATTCAGGTGCGCGGGGTTTGAATATTCTGGGCCGAACGGCGCGTTGCAGGTTCACCCAGCCGCGCGGGAGCGCGACAAGACCCACCGCCGTAGTGGGGCAGCCGTCCCGGCTGCCACAGGTCCACAGGCCCGCCCCGCGGGGGGTTGGTAAGCCGGGACGGCCCCACGACGGAACGCAGGCGGGGCGC
>JANOAY010000709.1:0-4516 GCA_031411375.1 Pedosphaera sp.
TCGATGAACTGCGTGCGGATGCCGCGCTTGATAAAGAACGCCACGCGGCGCGGCTTGGTTTCGCTCAACTTCTTCATCGTCGCCTTCAGTTCCGCGATGCCCGCGACCGACTGGCCGTCAATCGCCAGCAAAATGTCCCCCGACGACAGGCCCGCGAGCGCGGCCCAGCCGGCGTTTTGCGCGGAGCCGATGCGCACGCCTTTCTCCGCGTCCGCGAGCTTTGCGTCAATGCGGTCGGTCAGCGACAGCTCGCGCGCGGAGAACTCGAACTGCTCGTCCTTGTATTCCTCCAGCTCGGAATTCGGCTTCGGCTGGCGACCCAGCGGCACGGAGATTTTCAACGGCTTGCCGTCGCGCACGCCTTCGAGTTCCGCCGTGCCGGTGACTTTGTATTGGCGGATCAAATTCTCGAACAACTCCTGGTCGGACGGTGTGCTGGCGGCGATGACCTGCCCGTCGAGCTTCAGGAAAATGTCGCCCTTCTTCAGGCCGCCTTTTTCCGCCGGTGAGCCAGGCATCACTTGCGTGATGCGGACGCCCTTGCGCCCTTCGAGGTCGAGCGCTTCGGCGAGTTCGCGCGTCAGCACCTGCGTCTGCGCGCCGAGCCACGCCTTCGCAGGACGCGCGGGTTTTTCCTCGTCCACCTCGGGACCGATGCGCACCACGGAAACAAACTCCTGCGTGTCGCGCTCGAACGTCACAACCACCGCCTTCGGCTCCTTGAGACCTTGGATAAATTCCTTCGTCAGCGCGATCAGCGCGCCGGAGTTGGTCACAGTTTTTCCGGCGAACTTCGTGATCACATCATCCGGCCGCAACGCCGGCTTCGACTCCGCGCCCGGCCCGCCCGAGCGCAGGCTGTGGACGAGCACGCCGTGACGGTCGGGCCGCTCCAGTTCCATCGCCGACATGCGCGTGAAGTTGCGGACGGTCAGTCCCCAGTTCGCCAGTTCAAATTCCATCGCCTCGTTCGGCTCGCGCTCGATGGTCGTGAGCTTCCACGTCATCGGCTGTCCGTTGCGCGAGCCTTTCAAAGTCACGCCCGCGCCGACCGGCGTGTTCAAAATCATGCGGTTGAACACCGGCAAATCTTCCGGCGCGCGACTTTCAATCACCGCCGCGCCGTCATACTGCGTGATGAAATCGCCGGCCTGAATTCCCGCCGTCAGCGCCGGACTGCCGGGCAGAACTGTCCCGACCAGCACGCCCGTCGCGTCGCTCATCTTCTTGAGCAACGGCTGCACTTCGAGACCGATCCAACTGCGCGACACGCGGCCTTTCGCGATCAATTCCTTCGCCACCGCCTGCGCGAGATTCGAGGGAATGGCCCCGCCGAGACTGCCGAGACCGACTTCATTGATGCCGACGATTTCGCCCTTCAAGTTGACCAGCGGCCCGCCGCTGTTCCCGCCGAAGATCACCGCGTCGTGACCGATCCAGCGGACGAGTTCGCCCACGCGCTCGCCGTCGAGCACCATGCTGCCGTCGGGCGAAATCATCGCCGTGTTCGCCACGATGCCTTTGGTCACGGACTGCGAAACGCCGGCTGGGCTGCCCATCGCCAGCACCACGTCGCCGACAGCGAGCTTGTCCGAGTTGCCAAACTTCGCGACGGCGAGCTTCTGTTTCGGATTACGGCAACTGGTAAGATCGAGCTTCAAGATCGCGAGGTCACTCAAGGCATCCGTGCCGATGAGCACCGCGTCCACTTCCTCGCGAGTGGAGAGACGGCACACCAGCCGCGTCGCACGGCCCGCGACGTGATGATTCGTAATGATGTATCCATCCTCGCTGATGATCGCGCCGCTGCCGCTGGAACGCCGCTTCTGCATCTTGCCGCCGTCGCCTTCCTCGAACACGACGTGGATGCGGACCAGCGCGGGATACACCGCGTCCACCGCCCGCTCGATGGCTTCGCGCGAAATGTCGTCGGCAGATTTCTTGCCGAACCACGCGGCCTGCGCCTGCGGGGGAGCGGTGAGGAGGGCAGGTGCGGCGAGCAGCAGCGTCGCGCCGAGAAGAGTGTGGCGAAGAATCATCCGCGCCATGAGTCCAGAATTTGCGCGCGGCGTCGAGCTTGAGTTCCAATTCTTGCCATAGTGGGGCAACCGTCTCGGCTGCCATTAGTCCTCTGGCTGTCCCGGCTGAAGGGAAAACAGAAACACCAGCCGAGACGGCCAGTGGAAACGCGGCAGCCGAGACGGCCGCCCCACTGGCTTTCTCAATGCCGCCGAAACACCAGCTTGTGCTCAATGCGTTTCGTCTGGCTGTACTCCAGCGGCGGCAGGTCGGTGTCCGTCGGCGACTCCGTTTCGTGGAGAATCGTCTGCGCGAGTTTTTGCAGCGAGGTCCACCGCACCCACTCCAGCGTCGGCGAGTTCGCGATGCGCCGCAGCGTGGAGCGCCATTCGATGATGACGCGGTAATGTCGCACGTGCCGAGAAATTCTGTGACCCAGCGTGATTTGCTCAACGGGTCTTTGTGAACGCTCTGCACCACTTCCGCCGCGCCCCAGCCGTAACTCGACGGCACACCATTTTCCAAGTATCCGGGAATGTTCTGCACGCCGAAGACGCGCTGACAATTCATCGCCAGCCGTCCGCCCCAGCGATTCTCGTCCTTCGCAAAACGAAAGCCCGCATCGAGGTTCGCGAGGTCGTAAATCATTTCGTCGAGTTGGTAACTCAAGTCTTCGAGTGACGCGGCCACCGCCAGACCATCGCCTTGGGAAAAGAAACTCACGATCCGCCCGCGCCGCGTCGGCCCGCCCGCCGCGTCCACCAGGCCGAGCCTTCGCCAGAGCATGGCCACGCCGGTGCCACTGGGAAGTTTCTGGCAGACGGACACGAGCGCGCAGCGCGCGCAATCGGCCGGCGCGACCTCGCGTTCGATGGGATGCCAGAGCGCGACGCCATGCGCATCCACCGGTACGCGCAGGGTCAGGTCCGCGAGACTGACGACGGCGAGAATTTTGTAATCCTCATCCTCGAAGCGCACGACCGGTGTGTGTTTCGCCGCAAGATGTTTCTCCACGAGCGGCGCAACTTTTTCCTTCCACAGCGCCGTGGTGATGTCGCGCCCATGCCAGTTGATCAGTCGGCGCACCCATTTCACGAGGATGATTTGGTCGTTCGCCGCGCGTTCGGCCACGGTGGAGGCGCGGCCGTAAATTTTCTGCCCCGCTTCTTCACTCACCACGCAGAGTAGGCCTTGGCCGACTTTCTCCAATGCTTCAGGTGAGGAAAGGGCAGGGCGCAGCACGATGGCTGATTTCAAATCGCTAATTTCAGATTCACGATTTGTGCCGCCGCCCGCGACTCCTTCATTCGAAGTTCGTTGTTTAGTGTTCGGTGTTCGGTGTTCCTCCCCATCCGCCAAAAGCTCTCCTCGTGAACTTAGCTTCAACAAATTCACCACGCTCTCCGCCAGCGGTTCCATCACGCGAATGTCGCGCAGCGGAACTTCTTTAAGCGTGGGCATCAGCTCCCATTCGCCGCGTGAATTCAGGATTTGCTTCACCTGCTTACGGACGTGGCGTGAGCGTTCGGCGTCCGTTTTCAAGCCGCACGGCACGACGGGATTTTTCATGGACTCCTCGACGCCGAGCAGAATGGGCTTGGCGGTGAACAGGCGCTGCTGGACTTTCACCGCTTCCTCAAAGGGATCTCGCCCTTGCTCTGCCGCGCCGGCCATGATGCCGAGCAGCGCATTCCAATCCACCATGCCGCTGCGCGCGAGATGCGCCGGGTAGCCGTGTTGCAGGCGCACCTCGTTCTGGTTCACGAGCACGTAGCCGACTTCGTCAATGCCGCGCCGACCCGCGCGCCCGAACATCTGGAGAATCTCATCGGCCTTCAAGGGGTACTCGACGAAATCGCGGCGATACGAATCCGCCGCCAGCGTCACGCTGCGCAGCGAGAAGTTGATGCCCGCCGCCAAACCCATCGTGGCGACCACGACGCGCAACTGCCCAGCCTTCGCCAGCGGCTCAATGACGCCCGCGCGCACCGCGTAGCTGAGCCCGCTGTGATGATACGCGACGCGCGTCTTCAACATTCGCTCCAGATGCGGCCCGACGATTTGCTTCTGCTCGTGCGACAATACGAGGGGATTCTGATTGGGCAGGTAGCGCGCGATCTCCGCCGCGAGCGCCTCGGCCCCTTTGCGACGCGGGGCGAAGACCAGCACTGGCCCGAGATTTTCGGCCAAGGCTTTCGCGCAGAAGCGCGGCCAGTAGCCGCGCACCTCGCTCGGCACATGGTAGCTGAGACTGTCGGCGAAGACTTCTTCGAGCGGCACGGGGCGTTCATCCGTTCGCACGACTTCGGCCTGACGTCCGAGACGGCGCAGCCACTTCACGATGTCGTTGGGATTGCCCACGCTGCCGCTGAGCATGAGCAGGCGTGTCTGCGGCGGTGCGAGCGCGATGGCGAGTTCGTAATTCAGCCCGCGATCCGCGTCGCCGATCATTTGATACTCATCAATGACCAGCAGCGTTGGACCGTCGCCCGCGATG
>JANOAY010000710.1:0-1630 GCA_031411375.1 Pedosphaera sp.
GTTGTCATAAATGCGGGGGCAAGTTGTAGGTTGATGGTTGTTGGGTGCAAGTTGTCTGTGCGGTCGGCGGTTGGAGAACCTGCCACCTGCAACTTTTAACCAGCAACTCGTTCACCCCTGCGCCTCGAGTTTTTTCCAAAACACTTCCAACTGTTCCGTGTCGAAATCCGCCAGCCACTCGCCATCGATCTCGATGACGGGCGCTTTGGTCTGGCCGGAAATTTCTTTCATCTCCTGGTAGGCGGCGCGGTCGGCGACCACATCGAGCTCCTCGTAGGTCTGGCCGTGCTCATCGAGCCAGTCCTTGGCTTCGTGGCACCAACCGCAGGACGGTTTTACAAACAGGCGAATCTTATCCGGTTTCATTTCGCGCGCACGCTACGAGAGGAAAAGCTGCGCGACAACTGGCAATCCTTCTCCACTATCAGTTGCTACCTCGCCGGCCCCGGCGAAGGCTTCGCCTCCACAGGATACTCGTGCCGCCAAATGGCATTGGTGAGCACCTGGTTCTTGCAGTCCCAGTGCCAGATGAAGAAAGCCTGGCGCGCGGGCGCGTAGATCACGCCGGCGGGCGGGACGGGCGTGGGTTCGCCCGCTGGCGTCCACGTCGCGCCGTGATCGGAAGAAACCTTAAGCCCCTTGCCGGCGACTGCGGCGAGTTTGCCGTCCGGCAGTTCGATGATCTGTGAACCTTTAATCACGCCGGGACCGCACGCTGGCGTCCAGGTCTGGCCCTGATCGGTGCTGCGAATGATTCCGCGCCCCGACGCCAGCGGCCAATAAATCGATCCGTCGGAGGCGCGCAAGGGTGCATCGTTCGCCTCCAGCGCGCTGGTCTGCGTCCACGTCGCGCCGCCGTTGGACGTGCGAAATACTCCGCCCGTACCCTTGCCCCAGCCGGAGGCGTTGACCAGATACGTGGACGCGTCGAGCAGCAGCGGGTTGGAGGAATGCTTGGTGCCCTCGGGCAAGTTCGCGCCGATGTTCGTCCACGTCTGACCACCGTCCACGGACTTCCAGACGGTGCGGGACTGCTCGTGACCGCCCGCGAGCATGGTGCGGCGTTGCGAATCCGCGAAGTCCACGCTCACGTAGTCGTTGTGCTTCGCGCTGCCCAGATGTTGAAACGACTGGCCGCCATCGTCCGTGCGATAAATTCCAAAGCTGTTGTAGATGCCGCTCTCCCAAAACTTCTTCGCGTCGGTCGGGTCGTACAAAATTCGCGAGGGACGGTTGACGATGGATTCCGAGTTGGCGCCCTGCCCCAGCGCCGTCCACGTCGCGCCGCCATCGGCGGTCTGCCACAGCCCGCGTTTGGCGATGCCCGCGATGATTTTGTCCTGACCGGGCACAGCGGACAGCAGGCACAGGTTCCCGCACTCGGACGGCAGGCCGGCCAGATTCGCGGTGACGTTCACCCACTGCGCGGCGAGCGGAGAAACCAGGCTGAAGATAATTCCCGCCGCGAGCACGCGGCGAGTGAAGCGAAGATTCGTGGACATGAAGGCCATGCTTGGCCTGCGAGGCAACTGCGTCAATCCGTCTTTGCACGGGCAGTGTCTGAATTTGGCGAAAGCGCCGGAGCGCGGGTTTTCAACCCGCAGCCACGTACTCCCGACGAGAGCGCAAG
>JANOAY010000711.1:0-9600 GCA_031411375.1 Pedosphaera sp.
CGCAGCGCACCCGCCAGAAGGCACTCAACAACCTGATGAGCAACCTCAAGGCTGGCGACAAAATCCTGACCGCCAGCGGCATCGTCGGAGTCGTCATCAGCGTGAAGGACAAGACCGTGTCCCTCCGCTCCGCCGACTCGAAGCTCGAAATTCTCAAGTCCACCATTTCAGAAATCACCGAAAAAGCCGGCGCCGACGCCGCGCAAAACTAAGTTCCCCCCATGAATCGCAGTCACCTTTGGAAGTTGCTGATCATTATTGTCGTCGTCGGCTGGGCCGCGACGGAAATGCTGCCGCTCAAGAGCCGCCCGCTCATCGAGGTCTTCAATGAGCATCATGTCGGCAAGCGCGACGGCACCTACTCGAACATCGTCACCCGTTTCGCCGAATTGCAGAAGGCCAGCCCGCAGAGCGAATACAAAAACCTCCGCGACGCCATCGGCACGAACGACATTTCCCGCCGCTTCGACGTGGACGTGAAGGGCGAGAAGAACCCCACCACCGCCATCTTGAACACGCTGCAAAAGCGCGGCGCGGGCGAAGTGCGGCTCGGCCTCGATTTGCAGGGCGGCTCCTCCTTCATCGTCGAGATGGAGACGGGCAAGCTCGCGACCAACACTTCCGAGCAGGTCGCCATAGACAACGCCATCGAAGTGCTCCGCAAGCGCGTGGACAAGTTCGGCGTGGCCGAGCCGCTGATCCAGAAGCAGGGCGAAAAGCAGATCAACATCCAGATGCCCGGCCTCGGCGCGGCGGACATGGCGAATGTGCGCGTGGCCTTGGAGAAAGCGGCCTTCCTCGAATTCCGCCTTGTGCATCAGGACAATCAGTCGTTGCTCCAGCAGGGCATCATCCCTCCCGGCTACGAAGTGATGAAAGAGCAGCGCACGCTCCCGAACGGCGAGAAACAGGTCACGCCCTACGTCGTGAGCAAGACGCCGATTCCCGGACTGAACGGCAAAAACATCACGCGCGCCGGCGTGGGCCGCGACAACTTCAACAAGCCGGAAATCCTGTTCTCCTTCGACAGCGACGGGGGACTGGCTTTCGAGCGCGTGACCACTGAGAACGTGGATCGCCTGCTGGCCATCATTCTCGACGGCGAGCTTTACTCGGCTCCGCGCATCCGCGGGCCGATTGCCGGCGGCAACGGTTCCATCACCGGCGACTTCTCCGAACAGGAAGCCTTCAACCTCGCGGCCACGCTGCAAAACCCGCTCGAAGCGCCCGTGAAAATCATCAGCGAAGAGCGCGTGGACCCGACGCTCGGCGCGTCCACGATTGACAGCGGCATCAAGTCCGCCATCTGGGGCACGCTCGCCGTCGCCGCATTCATGGCGGTCTATTATCTCGCGGCGGGCCTGGTTGCGAATTTCGCGCTGCTCCTGAACCTCGTCATCCTCCTCGGCGTGATGTGCGCCTTCAACTCCACGCTCACGCTGCCCGGCATCGCCGGCATCGTGCTGACCGCCGGCATGGCGGTGGATGCGAACGTCCTCATCTTCGAGCGCATCCGCGAAGAAATGAGCAAGGGCAAGTCGTTGCGCGGCGCAGTGGCGGCGGGCTACAGCCGCGCTTTCGGCACCATCTTCGACTCACACGTCACGACGCTGATTTCCTCCGTCATTCTGATTTACCTCGGCACCGGCACCATCAAGGGCTTCGGTGTCGCGCTGACCATCGGTGTGGCGGCCAGCCTGTTCACCGCGCTTGTCGTCACGCGCCTCGTGTTCGACACGTTCATCTCGCTCGGCTGGATGAAGTCCATGCCCATGCTGCACCTCATCAAGTCCGCGAACATTGATTTCATGAAATGGGCCAAGCCTGCCTTCGCCGTGTCGTGGGTTATCATCATCGTGGGTGTCGGCTACGGCATCTCGCGCGGCAAGCACATGGTCGGACATGAATTCAAGGGCGGCGACAACGTGGTCTATTCCTTCAAGGAACGCGTGGACCAGGACAAGCTCACCGCCGCTCTGAAACCCGTCGTCGGCGAAGCGATGGTGCAATACAAGCGCGCCATCGTCGGCACCGAGGAGACCCTGAGCATCACCGCCGGCTTTGACTCCACGGAAAAGATCACGGCGACGCTGGCCAAGGACTTTCCGCAGGCCGCCTTCAAATTCGAGAGCACCAAGCGCGTGGGCGCGACGGTGGGCGATGAGATTCTGCGCAGTGCGATCTTGGCCTTCCTCTTCTCGCTGCTCGGCATCCTGATCTACGTCGCCTTCCGCTACGAGTTCTCGTTCGCCGTCGGCGCGATTGTCGCCATTCTCCACGACATCCTGATGACCTTTGGCTGGTATGCGCTCTCGGGGCGCGAGCTGAACTCCACGATGCTCGCGGCCATCCTGACCATCATCGGCTTCTCGATCAACGACACCATCGTGATCTTTGACCGCATCCGCGAAGACCTGAAGCTCGGCGTGCGCGGTACTTTCCGCGAGCTGATCAACAAGGCGCTGAACCAGACCCTGAGCCGCACCATCATCACCTCCGGCACGGTCTTCCTCGCCACGCTCTCGCTGTATCTCTTCGGCGGCGGCGCGATCAACGACTTCGCGTTCCCGTTCCTCGTCGGCATTATCACCGGCACCTACTCGTCCATATACATCGCCAGCGCGCTGGTGCTCTGGTGGCACAAGGGCCAGCGCCCCGTGACCAGCCAGCAGGTGACGATGGATGCGGTGGCCACGGCGAAGGCGTAACGCGCCTCGGGATTTTCAAACGCCCGGTTGGATTGAATCCAGCCGGGCGTTTTTCATGGGAGCGCGGACCGCCGAGTCCGCGTGCCTCTTGTTCGTAAGAACTTTTAACCGCAGAGGCGCAGAGGGAGGAACAAAAGAGGAATTTTTTCTCTGCGTCTCTGCGTCTCTGCGCCTCTGCGGTTAAATTGACTGCCTCCTGAAACGGGGCTTAAAAATAGTGTCGAGATGCAGCCGCTGCGTCAGCCCGGCCAATTCCTCCCTTCCCACGCGCGCGCCGGTTGGTTAGAAACTCGTTGCTCGCCCGCGTTCGCCGCAGACACGAATGCCGTGCGCGCGTATCTGATGCTTTGCGATGTCCCAACGCCCCGCCGCCCGCGGCTGAACGGCGGCGCCCTGCTCGGCCTGCTGCTGCTCCTCGCGCCGGCCGCGTTCGCCGCCGAGCCGATGATCATCACCAGCGTCAGCAGGCAGTTCGTCGTTCGCGGCACGCCGCAACGCTCGGCGCTCGCCGCCGGTGCCAAGGACGATTACGCCTACCTCGATCCCGCCACGCTCGCGGTGACGTGCGAGAAGGTGAAGCGCGCGCTCGAACAGGAACTCGGCTGGGGCGAACGCTGGCGCGGCAACATCTACTTGAACATCCATCCCGTGCGCCGCGACCGCGAGACGCCGGACCTCCAGGCGTTTCAAACCGACCGCGGCTGGGCCTACCGCATCGATTTGCCGGATGAAATTTCGCGGCGGCATTTGCTGGAGGCGCTGGTGGAAACGCTCGTGCTGGAATTCGCCGACCGCGCCGCGACGAACCAGTCCGTGGTGCTGCCGCCGTGGCTGGTCCGGGGTTTGACCGCGCATCTTTCCGAAGGGCGTCTCGCGGGCATCGCCTTGCAGGCGCGCTCGCTGCAACAAATCAGCGACGAGCCGCTGCTGCGCGCGCCGCGCAACTTAAAGCACATTGATGTCGATCAGGCGCTGCGCCAGCGCGTGCAGGCGGGCGGCATCCTGAACATCGATCAGTTGAACTGGCCGGAGTTCGAGGGCGACCACGCGATGAGCGCGGAGGATTATCATTACTCGGCGCATCTGCTCGTGCGCGAACTGCTGCGGCTGCGCGGCGGGCCGGACGCGCTCTGCGCCACGCTCGCGCTGCTGCCGGAGCATTTGAACTGGCAGACGGCGTTCCTGCGCGGCTTCGAGCCGCACTTCCAGCGGATGCTCGATGTGGAGAAATGGTGGTCCATCACGCTCTCGCAATGGCGCGCGCACGACGTGTCCGTCTTCTGGTCCAGTCCCGAGGCGCGGCGCAAGCTGGAGGAAATTCTCTACACACCGATGGAAGTGCGCCTGGCGAATGAGGTGCAGCCGCACCTCACGCCCGTGTCGTTGCAGACGGTGTTGAACGACTGGAGTTTCGAGCAGCAGTCCGGGCTGTTGCAGACGAAGGTGGATCAGCTCCGCATCGCGCAACAGCACAGCACGTCGAATCTCACCGCGCTGGTGCTCGGCTACCACCGTACGCTGGCGAAATATCTGGAGACGCGCCGCAATCCCGGACGCCTTTTCACCGAGCGCCGAGCGCGCAGCGCCGTGGCGCAGGCCGTCGAGGAATTGAACGCGCTGGACGAGCAACGGGCGCGGCTGAACGGCGAGGTTCGCCCCACCAACACCCGCACCGACAAGACCGCGCGCACCGAAACCGTCCACCGCGCTCGTGATGGCGCATCGCCGTGGAGCGAGCCGCGCCCCGGCCTCGCGCCGCTGCCGATGTTCGGGCCGTGAGGTGGCACTGGTCGGAACCGTGTCGAGGTGCGCCGGCGGCGCTCCCAGAGCAACGGGTGCGATTAAAAGTGCTGAGACCGCCGTGTGGGTCAGGCTTCCAGCCTGACGGTTCACGAGGCTTCCCAGCCCCGTGTTCTAAGCGGGCATGAACGCGGTGGAACGGGCCGCAGGATGCGGCCCGAACCGTCAGGCTGGAAGCCTGACCCACTTTTTTGCCCCGCACTTCTAATCGCGCTCCCGGGGCAACTCCATCCTTCCCAAGCCCGCCGTGCCTGCTACAACAGCAGCATGGCCTCCGAAGCGAGCAAGACCGGGTTCAAAGTATGGGAGACAAACAACTTCATCTCCGCATCCATTCCGCTGCCCGAACTCGTCGCGCGCGTGCAGGCCGGGAGCATCAAAGCCGGCACCTGGATTTTCTCCGAGCAGCACGACGCCTGGGCCAAGGCCATTCACACGGCGGAACTCCAGATGTTCTACCACCGCCGTCCGCACGCTGCCGTCGCGCCCGGAGCCATTGCGCCCGAGGCCTTGCGCCGCGTGAAAATTCTCGCCGAGATGAGCGACGAAGACCTCGCGCGCTTCCTCACCTTCATGGAAGTGCAGACCGTGCGGCAGTGGGCGTCCATCGTCCGCCAGGGCGAGCGCGGCGATTCGATGTTCCTCGTGCTCGATGGTGAGGTGCGCGTGCGCCTGCTCATTGACGGCAAGGAGACCACGCTCGTCACGCTCGCGGCGGGGGATTTCTTCGGTGAAGTGTCGCTCTTCGATCAAGGCCCGCGCTCGGCGGACGTGATTGCCAACACCGACGCCGTGCTGTTGAAAATTTCCCATCGCGCCTTTGCGGAGCTCAGCCAGACCGCGCCCGAACTGGCCGCGCCCGTGCTCATCGGCATTGGCAAGACGCTCACCGCCCGCATCCGCGCGGACAACAAACGCTTCCGCGACACGCTGGTGCTGGCGCGCGCGTCGCACTAGACGGGTTGCCAAAAGTCATTTCCAAATACGGCCTGCTTCGTGGTGCGCGCGCTTCCCCTCACCCCGGCCCTCACCCCAGAGGAGAGGGAGAACGCACCCGCAATTGCACGGGTCATGTCCGGAAATCGCTTTTGGCCATCGCTCTAGAGCCTGTCATGCACTTGGTGCGCCCGACGGAAGGCCGCACCAAAGGTGCAATTCATCCCAGCCTGGGGTCACGCCCCAGGAACTGGGCGATGACCAAAGAACAGGGCTGAAAGCCCGGTCCATCATCAACCGCCGCGCCAGAGCATGGAACGGGCTTTCAGCCCTTAGCCTCGCCGATGGATTTTCCTGGGGCGTGGCCCCAAGCTGGGATGGAGGCGGGCCTTTGGCCCTCCGCTGCTTCGGTGACGTTCAAAGTGCATGACAGGCTCTAGCCGGAGCACGCCCGATTTTTCAGGCCGCCTCACAAAAGAAAACCCGCGCCTCGTTCCCAAGGCGCGGGTCTCTGAATACTCTGACAAATGCTTAAACCTGATCGATGCGCGTTTTGCCGGGCACAGGCAGTTGATACAGACCATCCGCACCGGGCTTCGTGGGCGTGTCCGCATCCCATGAGAGGTTCTTCGGCATGGTGTCGTTCTTCGAGTCGAGCGCCTGCTGCCAGGTGACTTCCTTGCCGGTGTAGGTGGACATGCGGCCGAGGATCGCGGTGAGCGTGCTGTAAGCGCCGTTGAACCCCTCGTTGTACGGCTTGTCGTTGCGGATGGCGTCGAACCAGTCGTCGTGCTCCTGCTGATACGGGTCTTTGGCGCGGCCCTGGAAACGCCACGGCGTCGCGCCGGTGATTTCGTTGCGCTCGAAGTTGCTCTTGCCCTTGGTGCCGATGGCGGATTGCGAAACATCATTCCAGCAGCCGAGCTGATGACGGCACTGGCTGAAGCAGACGGAGCCGTCCGCGTAAGTGTACTCGACGACGTGGTGGTCGAAGATTTCGCCGTAGTCCGGGCCTTTGCGGGTTTCGCAGCCGCCGTTGCCGCGCGCGCTGACCGGGTAGCCGTTCTTCAGCCAGTTGATCATGTCTAGGTTGTGGATGTGCTGCTCGTTGATGTGGTCGCCGCAGAGCCAGACGAAGTAATACCAGTTGCGCATCTGGTATTCCATTTCGCTGAGCTTGCGTCCGGCCTTGGCTTCGAGGTCGGCGCGCTTTTGCACCCAGGGCGTGTTGCCGTTCCAGTAAGCGCGCATCGCCACGATGTCGCCGATTTGTCCGTCCTGCAAACGCTTCACGCATTCGATGTGGCCCGCGTGATGATGGCGCTGGAGACCGACGCCGACTTTCAAATTTTTCCTCTTCGCCTCCTCAGCGGCCGCGAGAAATTTCCGCACGCCGGGGCCGTCCACGGCGACGGGCTTTTCGGTGAAGACGTGTTTGCCTTGGCGCACCGCTTCCTCGAACTGCATCGGGCGGAAGCCGGGCGGTGTGGCGAGAATCACCACGTCGGCCAGCGCGATGGCCTGCTTGTAGCCATCGAACCCGAGGAACCTGTGGTCATCCGGGACTTCGACTTTGTCTTTGTGGGACTGCGCGAGGCCCTTGAGGCTGCCGTCCATGCGGTCCTTATGCACGTCCGCGACGGCGACGAGCTTCACGCTTTCGCTGGTACTGAGGGCCTGGTTGGCCGCGCCGGAACCGCGACCGCCGCAGCCGACGAGGGCGACCTTGAGCGTGTCCCCGGGCGAGACCGCGCCGAAGGCGAAGCGCTCGATGGGCAGCGCGCTGAGGGCGGCGGCGCCGGCGACCGTTTTGGAAGCGCTGGAGAGGAAGCTCCGGCGCGTGAAAGCCTGAGAGGCCGTGATGATTTTGTTCATAAACAATTGGGCTAAATTGCGTTTGTCAGACGCCCGAAAGGCGCGGCGCTATTCACGCGCCGTGAAAATCGGGAGACGGCGGAGCGTGGCGATTCGATTTCGCGATGTCCAGTCCGGCGTAGCGTAACGCCGGCTTTCCAGCCGGCAGGTTACGAGACTTTCCAGTCTCGTGTCGGAAGCTGAATCAATGCGGCACAAAATTCTGAAACTCCTCCGTGGGCACCGCCGCAAAACTCCAGTCCCTTTCCCGCCAGCGAAAGCCCAGTTGCGCTGCGTGTAGCGCATGGTTGCTCAAGATCATCCGCGCCCGATCCGCGTCGGTCATTTCGCTCCGCACGAAGCGCAGGTAAATCTGCTCATCCCCGCCGTAAATTTTGTCGCCGACAATCGGATGCCCCGCGTGCGCGAGGTGAATACGAATCTGATGCTTGCGCCCCGAGCGTGGCTCCACGCGCAGCAGCGTGAACTCGCCGCCGTCGCGCGTGAAGCGTCGTTCGACTCGTGCGTGCGTCTGCGAAGCCGAGCCATCCGCGCGCACGCGGTCCTTGATCGCCACCACGCTGTAGTCGTCCTTGCCGAGCGGCGCTTCGATGGTGAGTTCCTCGCCTGCCACCGACCCGTGGACGATGGCGGCGTATTCTTTCCGCACCGCGTTGCGCTCGATGAGTTTGCCCAGCTCGCCCGCCGCCGTGCCGGACTTCGCGATCAGCACCAGTCCGCTCGTCTCACGGTCCAGCCGGTTCACGAGCCGTCCCTCGCCGTTGCCAAGGTGCAAGCGCACGCGCCCGATGAGGCTGGAGCGTTCGTCCGTCTTGGTCGGGTGACAGACGAGGCCCGCCGGCTTGTTCACCACCAGCAAGTCGGCGTCCTCGTGGATGACTTCAAAGAGATCGTTCATGAATTCTTCGGAGCGCGGGTTTTCAACCCGCAGCAATGTTCGCAAACGGGTGCGTGCGAGAGCTTGCGGACACCGCCCGCTCTTTCACATTGCTGCGGGTTAAAAACCCGCGCTCCGTCTCCAACCGAATCACTTGTCACCACGCCGCGCTGGCGTAGCATCCGGCCCCGATGCTTGAGAAGCGCAATGTCTGGCTGCCCGTGGTGCTGATGATCGTTTTCGCGATCACGCGCTGGCCCGGACTCATGCCGCCCAACTTCAGCGCCGCCTACGCGCTCGTCTTCTGCGCGGGCGTTTTCTTCCGCAACCGCCTCGGCTGGTGGGTGCCGCTGGTCATCATGGCGCTCACCGACATCGCGCTGAATTTTTTCTACTACCGTCCGCGCGGCTGGGGCGGGTTCCAGATTTATCAACTGATGAACTACGCGGCTTACGCGGCGATCTTTCTGCTCGGACGCCGGTTCAAACCGAACGCGAATTTTCTTTCGATGGTGGGCGGCGGGCTGTTCAGCGCGGTGCTGTTCTACGTCATCACCAACACGGCGGCGTGGTTCTTCAATCCGTTCGGCAACGGCGAATATCATCACGACTGGAACAGTTGGCTGCTGGCCATGACGCTGGGCACGGGCCAATGGCCGGACACCTGGATGTTCTTCCGCAACACGCTGCTGAGTTCCGGCCTCTTCACCGCGCTCTTCGCCGCCGCGATGAAAGTCTCCGAGCGCATGGAATCCGCCGCCGAGAAAAAGGCCGCCAACGCGCCTGCGGAATCCGAAGTGCCGGACGCTGAGCCGCAGCCCGAAGAATCCAAGGCCTGACCCGCCGCGTCTCTCTCGCCATGAAACTCGGCCTCATTTCCGACACGCACGACTACCTCGACCCGCGCATCCCGGAACTGTTCGCGGGCGTCGATCACATCCTGCACGCGGGCGATGTGGGGCGGTCGCTGCTCATCGTCGAACTGGAACAGATTGCGCCCGTCACTGCCGTCACCGGCAATACCGACGAAGGACTCACGCTGCGCGAGACGGAACTGGTCACGCTCGGCGGGAAGAAATTTCTCATCCACCACATCGTCACGCCCGGTGTGGGTTCGCCAAGAATTGATCGGAGATTGCGCGACGATGCGCCGGATGTGGTGATGTTCGGCCACACGCACAAGCCCTTCGCGCAACAGGTCGGCAACATTTTGTATTTCAATCCCGGCTACGCGGGGCGGCAGCGCTTTGAACTGCCGCGCAGCGTGGCGGTGATGGAAATCGCGCGCGGAAAAATCTCGCACCGGTTCTTGATGCTGTAGTGGGGCAGCCGTCCCGGCTGCCATTCGTCCACTGGCCGTCCCGGCTGGTGTTGATCCGGCAGGCGAGACCCCGCCGGACTAGG